>CALADR010000207.1 GCA_937890845.1 uncultured Bacteroidales bacterium
CAGACCAATGAAAAGTATCTTTATGACAACCTGCTTGCCCGCTTTGCTTCGGCATCTGTCTGGGACGGTACCGGTATACTTGGAAAGGGAGACTTTATCTTCCTGCATATCCTTGATTTCGGATCCGGTGTCGAAGAAAAGATAAACTCCAGCCTTGAAGCAGGGGCAATTCTCATAATCGATGAGATAGGTTCATCCAGTCAGTTTGATGCATTTTGCAACAGATTGAATCTTTATAATCCTGAATCAGGCTCAACTGACATATCGGGCAAAATGTTCATAATGTCCAGGCCGTACTATACAAACAGCTATGTGATTGACGGAAACAGATATGGTAAGTTCTGTTTCGTATTGGATGCTGAAACTGATGATAATGAACCTATGTCGGATTACAGTCAGGGAAAGGTAATTGATGCAGCTGCTACAAGAATAAATGAACTTTTGAGTTATTCTCCTGCGGCTTATGGGGAGCTTGCTCTGCTGAACAATTCTCCTATAGGAGCCAATGACATAACAGCCGTATCAAACGCTACAAAAGTATATTGCAGCGGCTCCCAGAAGATTTCATCAAATGATTTCCGAAGAAGCAGCCTTCCCTCTGCCACGAACAATTATAGTGTGGAATATGATATCTGGTCAGCATTCTCCAAGGCGGAAAAGAGAACATATTACTTTATCCATCAAGAGTTTATAGGAAGCTTCTCCAATGCCTACGCCGGAACATACGCTCAAAATGTAAGTACAAACGGCTGCTATACAATAGCAAAGGTAAACGAATGGCATGCAGAGTCTGTAACACTTACTACTACGCCGGAAAATACAACCGGTATGCAGATACACAGGCATTATCCGTCAACAACCCAATTACAGGCCTCATATACTTCAGGATTTTCTTGGAATCTGGCAGGAGAAATAGGAATTGAAGCAGGTTCTAAAGATGGAGCAAGCGCACATCTCAGCTTAAGCGGAGGAATATCATTCTCGGAATCGTACACATATCCTATCAATGATGTTACGATTAAGAATGAGACCGAGCCTCAGAAATTCTTGAAATGGAAATACACATTCGCACAGCCAAGATTCGGTTTCTCTCTGTTCAGCACTTCCTGTACCTGGGCTGAAGCAGGAGCTTTGTCAGGACGCAGTACCTTTAATGTAGGTCAGGATTATCTTTTATCTTTCCCGGAAACTGTCAAGCCTAAACTGACAGGCCAGATTGATGTGGTATTGAGATCCGCTTGCGCAAAGTGCGGATCAGAATGCGGTGTAAGAACAAAAAACTCAAACATAAAAAGTAAAACATTCAACCTTCCCTACATGCAGTCTTCAGACTTCAAGCAAAAACAAATTAATCACAGTGTGTGCATAAACTCTTTTTAGAGAAACGACCCCCGCTACTTTGAATGCAGCGGGGGTAGATTTTATTATTCTGATACAGGTAACAAACCTTTCTCTATAAGCTTTTCTGCAATCTGCACAGCGTTTGTTGCTGCTCCCTTACGAAGATTATCAGCGACACACCATAGATTCAATCCATACTTTACAGAAGGATCCAGACGGATACGTCCTACGAAGACTTCATCCTTTCCCCAGGCAAAAAGAGGCATAGGATATACATTATTTACAGGGTCATCCTCAAGTGCACATCCTGGAGCCGAAGCTATTATCTCCCTGACCTGCTCTATAGTAAAATCATTTTCAAACTCAAGATTGATAGATTCAGAATGGCCACCTCTTACAGGAACTCTGACAGTAGTAGGGGAAACTGTAATATTTTCGTCCAATATCTTATGAGTCTCATTTACCATTTTCATTTCCTCCTTAGTATAACCATTCTCCAAAAAAGAATCTATATGAGGAAGGATGTTTTCATCTATAGGATAAGGATAAACGGCAGGATACTCGCCCCATTTCTGGCCTGAGCGCTCTGCTTCCATCTGATTCAAGGCCTTGTATCCAGTTCCACAGACTGATAGGTCGAAACCACGATTCTTTTTATGGTAAATGCCTTATGGAGTGGAGCCAAAGGCATCAGCATCTGGATTGTAGAACAGTTGGGATTTGCAATTATCATATCATCCTCTCCAAGACAGTCACCGTTTATTTCCGGAATAATCAGCTTCTTTGTCGGATCCATTCTCCAGCATGAAGAATTATCAACAACTCGACAGCCGACTTCAGCAAACTTCGGTGCAAGTTCCCTGGAAGCATCACCACCGGCAGAAAACAATGCAACATCAGGCATTGCCGCAATGGCATCTTCTACACTTACCACTGTCCATTCCTTTCCTTTGAATGTAATCTTTCTTCCTACTGATTTGGAAGATGCAACAGGATAAAGTTCCGTTACTGGAAAATTTCTTTCTTCCAACACTTCAAGCATTCTTGTGCCGACAAGCCCTGTGGCACCGACTACTGCAACTTTCATAATATTCTATTTTATATTGTATATAATTTTTTCCATATAAGTAGAATTCATCCAGCATACGTCCCAAAAGGGCATTCTTCAAATCATAAATCAAGTCAAACATACTTCCTATACAGACAGCGAGTCTAAGGATATTAAGAAAAACGCCTGCCGCAGCCTGCACAAAAAAAGTGACTGAGAATGCGCTGCTGATGCGGATGAACTATAAAAGATTTAACCTCACCCACACTTCCTACATAGAGCATCAGTTAAATTTGTTTTAGCAACTTTTGCACCAAATCATCCCAAGTACTTGAAAGTATAAAAAAAGAGTCCCGGAGA
>CALADR010000208.1 GCA_937890845.1 uncultured Bacteroidales bacterium
CCGTCATACAGAGGTATATACCCGAAAATGTTCAATGCCTTTTGGTGCTTCTCGTTGATTTTGGAAAGGCGTTCCGCCTTTTCAGTGTCGTTAAGTTCCTTTGCCCTCTTGTATGACTTCCTGCCACGGTCAAAATTGTGCTTCAAATCATTGATTTTGGTATGAATAGCAGTATAGTTACCGGAATGGGCTATCCTGTACACATACTCGAAGTAGTCCGTTTCCTTGTCGTGGGTCAAGAGTTCTAATACCGCAAGCACTTCTTCGTCCACACCTTTGCCACGGAGGTCATCAATCGTCAAATCCGAGTCCTCGATGACATCGTGCAGGAAACCTGCCTTGATTTCAGCCTCATTGCTTCCCATGATTCCGACTGCAATCGGGTGCAGGATAGCAGGCTTTCCGTCCAAATCCTTTTGCCCCTTGTGCGCATCAAGCGCAATCTGCAATGTTTCTTCTATTGTCATATCTTTGCTGTTTAATACTGTTTCCGAAATGATACGGTACAAATTTATCGTTTATATGTACCAAACCGCAGCACAAGCGAGAAATAATAAGAGACTGACCTCTCACAAGCCAGCCCCTCAACTAAATTTGCGTTATGAAACACCTCACGGATAGAACAAAGGTATAAAGACAAACCGCTTATGCAGTATAAAACCTATATGTGAGCTGAATAATCCAGTCTTATTCAAGATATAATAACAATCTTATGTTTTTTCTCTATATTTAACCAAAATTTAAATTCAAGCCTTATGAAGAAAAAACACTATTTCTATCAGGCAATGAGTTGTCTTGTTGCCATCAGCCTTACATCAGTATCTTGTGACAATGATAATGTAAAACCTGACACTCCGGCAGGTGGCGATGACAAGCCGCAAGAGGAAACCATAACCGTTCCGACAATAAAAACTGCGGAAGTCACTGAAGTTTCTGACAAGTCAGCCGTAAGCGGAGGTATAATCTCAGATAACGGAGGTGGTGATATACTGCAGAAAGGAGTTGTCTGGGACATCGAAAAGAACCCTACGACAGAGTTGCCTACGATAACCAAAGACGGTGTCGGAAATGAAAGTTTCACGAGCAAAATGGAAAATCTTAAAGCGAGCACGACATATTATTATAGGGCATACGCGACCAACAGCGCAGGCACTGCATACGGTGAAGAATTGTCATTCACCACTGGAGAACCGCCTCTGATTACAGTCAAAGTAGATAATCTGACAATGGACTTCATCCTTGTGGAAGGTGGAACATTCCAGATGGGAGCGACACCTGAACATGAAGGTTATGCAAAAGATTATGAATATCCAGTACATCCGGTAACTTTGGATTCATACTATATCGGAAAATATGAAGTAACACAGGCAATCTGGATTGCAGTTATGGGCAATAATCCGAGCATGTTCAAAGGCGACAACAAAAGTGTGGAAAACCTGAGTTGGGATCTTGCAAACCAGTTTGTCCAGAAGTTATGCGAAAAGACAGGACTCAAATTTGCTCTACCGACAGAGGCCCAGTGGGAATATGCAGCCCGTGGTGGAAAGAATTCTCACAACTATCTTTACAGCGGAAGCGACGATGCCAGCGAAATTGGTTGGTTTAACCCTGACAAAGTGACTGGAGCTCAGGAAGTAGGACAGAAAAAACCTAATGAGCTCGGCATATACGATATGTGCGGAAATGTCTGGGAGTGGTGCCAGGACTGGTACGGACCTTATACTGAAGAAGCGCAGACAAATCCTATAGGAGCAGAGAACAGTACTGACAAAGGGA
>CALADR010000209.1 GCA_937890845.1 uncultured Bacteroidales bacterium
AACTTTGGCCAGCAATGGCAACAAATACAACAGACTATTGTTCCTGAAGTACGTTGTGATTTGCTTTCAGATTTTGTAACTTTGGCCAGCAATGGCAACGGACTTTGTGTAATGCATTAATAAATAATGGTTTACATAAGTTGCCGGAAAATAAAATTCAGCAGGATTCTGCTGAATTTTATTGTTTATATTGAGGTTTTGAAATTTGTGTTTTTGTGGATTACTGGAAAAGTATGTATCTGATCACCATATAATATATCCGGAAAATAATACTTTTCCCGGATGAAAATGTTATTACATAGTAATACAGTAAAGGAGTCAGAAAAGCTCCAGCTGAACATAAGTGTCACCTGTTGCTTTAGGTTTTTGCCCCGAAAAAAGTTCCATACTGCCGAACTGCTTGTCTGTAATGCTGATTATTCCCACCTGTCCGTATTCTGGCAGAAAAGACTTTACTCGCTTGACATGAACCTGCGCGTTTTCTGCAGAAGGGCAGTGCCGCATATAAATTGAGAACTGGAACATGACGAAACCATCCGCGAGCAGACGTTTTCTGAACTCCGCAGCATTCTTCCGTTCTTTTTTGGTATCAGTCGGAAGATCGAAGAAAACTAAAACCCACATAATCCGATATTCACTGAACCTGTCCATTGTTGAAATATACTTAAACCGCACCTAAATTATAGGATATATCAATTTTCGTATTTCACCGGCAAAACATTTTCGCAAGGAATTGACAGTCTGGCTTACAGCAATCATAAGAGGTCTGCGCATATCATCTATAATAACCTCTTGTACAGGAAGTTCCAGTAATTTTCTCTTTACATTCAAATCAAACTCATCAGGAACTCCATAGTCATTAACAATATCTACGACCAACTTGTCAACGTATGGCCTGTAAGGCTCCATTATATCATCGGCAAGACAGTAAGCATCATATCTGTTATGATGATGAATGCCCAATGTAGGCAGAAGTCCGGCACCGACTAAAGCTCTTGCAACTATCGCACGGAGAATGGCATAGCCATAATTAAGCATTATATTTGCAATATCATTGTCACCTCTGGTAAATTTAGGATTGTCAATAAATAATGATTTCCAATAAAATGCTGCAGCGCGTCCTTCAAGATTGTCCGTGTCTCCGCTTTTGACCGCATCTGCCCATATAAGCATATTTTTTGCCTCCGAGCCTGAAACATATTTCAGCATTGCAGCCTGATTTCTTATTTTCGACTGGATCGTCTGCTGCCATAGCTGCTTCTTAAGAGGTAATGAAGCTTCTATCTGTTCTGAATAACGCTCGGTCTGTACCTTGTTTCCATATAGCGGAAGCAGAAGTCCTACGGGCATGTGAGTTCTGTCACAGGTTACTACAGCACAGTTGTTCTCAAGAAGGGCTTCCAAAAGACCTTGAGTGACAGTTATTTGTGCAGAATCAAGGATTATAAGCCCTATATCTTCAATGGGAATAGTCCTGATAACTGCACTTTCTGACATATCTGCATCAAAATCAGGCATATCGCCTGATGCATCAGGTTTTCTTATTACCAGTTGCCGGAACTTTAGAGACAGATATGCCGGATTTCCGAAATATAACGAACGCTTTATCATCTGATTCTGCCATTAAATTCAGTAATTCTACCCAAACGGTCAACCTTCAAAGGAATGCATATTTCTTTTATCACCTCACCGGTGATTAATTTTTCTATTTTGTTATTTGAGAAAAATTCATTCTTGTCAACAATGCACTTTGCTACACATTGAGGAAGAAAGAAAGCTCTATTACCTGTACAGCTCACCATTTTGTAAATCCTTGATTTGTCCAACTCTCCACTCACATATCCGCTCTCCAAATCATCTTGTGTAGGCAGATAAACCAAATCATCAGGTGACAGATAAAATAGCAGCCTGTCTCCATCTTTCGACTCAGGTACAGGGGATAAGCCCTCCTTTTCTCGGTTTATGACATCAATTAACGGGATTGAAGAATATGAGCGTTTGCCGTCCTCGGAAATATAAATACCAAAGAAGAGATTTGTGCCCTTATCCGCTTCGACAAACTTTCTTGACTTGGCACCCACTTCGCCGACAGGAAATTTGTCAGCTTTTTCATATTTCCTGACCTTGTATATAGGCTGATGGAATTTGCCGTCATTCAGCTCTATTATATTTGCATTCATCCTGTCTATGCCATCAGGAGAAAATGCAACTTCCGGATTTCCATCACATTGCTCCAAATGTTTAAGAAGAATCTTCCTGATCCCTGTATCTGCAATGCTCTTTTCAATCATTTTCATATCAAAGTCTTTAGTCAAGGCTGTCCTTGAAGCAAAATATCTGTCTTTGGTTTCAGAGGTAAAGTAATAGACATCCAGTTTTGACAGTTCCGGATATTGTTTTTTCAGAAGTGCAAGCATCTCTTTTTCAGTGGCACACTGCAAAAGCTTGGTTTTTAGTTCTTTCCTGACAATTCTTTCAGGTCGTTCTAAAGCCTGCTTCAGTGAAACAGACTTTATAAGGCGCAGATCAATTTCTCCATGTACAGTGTCCTTGTGCATGGACTTGCGGATTGCCCAGTTGTCTCCGCTCTTTTGGCGCACAAGAACTTTCTTTCCATTCTCTATTTTTTCATACCAGTTGGATGTCTTGTTTATTATTCTGAGATTCTGTTTGAAACTTACTATGCAATCATTCAGAGCCTCTTTAGTCTGAACAATGAAATCAGAAGACGGCATATTCACCTTCCACTTGTAATTTCCATTCGCGTCCTGATGCGTTTTTGTACACACAAGACGCTGCAAATCATAACGTTTGACTTTGGCGTCATGGCAGGCAGATGAATTGTTCAGATAGTTTATGATATTCCGTGTCGCGCAAGCTATTACAATAGCATCCA
>CALADR010000210.1 GCA_937890845.1 uncultured Bacteroidales bacterium
AGGAACGACATATGGAAACAAGAGATGATACCGGATCTGCCTGCCGCTAACTACTTTATAAAAATTCGTCTGCTGACCGGCTATAAGCAGTCAGCAGACGAATTTCCAAATCATGTCAAGTATTGCTTGCTATTTCAAATCTGTACCATCGAAGAAATAATGAGCATAGACATAATCATACGCATCATACAGACGTGGAAGAAGTTCTTTTGCTCTTCTTTCAAAATCAGTATAATCCTTACGGTCATAAGACCACCCAACTTCAGACAACGCAGCAAGACGAGGAAGAACCATATGTTGTACATGACCGAAATTAGATATGTACTCTGTCCACACATTTGCCTGAACACCAAGGATTCTATCATAATATTGCGGAGCAAGCATATTGTACGGATCGAGTCTGTAAACCTGAAGTACCGGAAGATATCTGGTAGAACAAAGAGGTTCCTTGGCCTGTGGGTTATTTGTCTGGGAATAATCAAAATAGCAATTCCACTTCGGTGTCATTATAACATTGTTACCGCCCCAAGCTGCCTTAACTCCATTGTACTGGTCGCGCCAAGTCATAATAGTAGCAGTCTGTGAGATTCCACCCTGGTAAATTTCATCCCAGCCTATGATTTTGCGTCCTCTTTCATTGAGCCATTTCTCTATTCTGTTCATAAAATAGCTCTGGAGTTCAGCTTCATTCTTCAAGCCTTCCTTCTTGATTCTTTCCTGACATAAGCTGCATTTTTTCCACCTGTCTTTAGGACACTCGTCTCCGCCTATGTGTATATACTCTGACGGGAAAAGTTCTATTACTTCGGAAAGTACATCTTCCAGGAATGAGAAAGTAGTCTCTTTTCCTGCACAATATACATCCTTGCTTATGCCCCATTTTGTCCAAATCTCATAAGGTCCGCCAGTACATCCCAACCACGGATAAGTAGAAAGCGCCCCTAATCCATGGCCTGGCATTTCTATTTCAGGAATCACATCTATATATCTGTCTGCAGCATATTTCACCACTTCCTTTACTTCTTCCTGAGTATAAAAGCCGCCATACCTCATACCATCATATCTCTGGCTTACTCCATTCATTCCTATCAAAGTCTCCTTTCTGAATGCTCCAGTTTGAGTAAGCTCCGGATATTTCTTTATTTCAATCCTCCAGCCCTGATCTTCTGTAAGATGCCAATGGAATTTATTGATCTTATGCATTGACAGCATGTCTATAAAGGTCTTTATATCCTCAACTGAGAAACAGTGACGTGCAACATCGAGCATCGTCCCCCTATAGGCAAAACAAGGCTTGTCATTTATCTCCATTGAACGCACCTGACCTGCAAAAATCAGCTGTCTAAGAGTCTGAAGACCGTGAAATACACCTTGACCGCTTCCACCTTTGACACTTATACCTTTTGAAGAAACATTCAATCTATATTCTTCCTTTTCCAATGAAGTATCTATGCTTAAGGAGATGCTGTTCGGACAGATTTGCCCGACAACATCCAGACGCCGTCCGACAAGCGGTTCAAAGTTTTCAGCCATGATTTCTGCCGCTCTTACAAGAGACTTGTCAGATACGGAAAACACTGTCTTTTCCGTAAAACGGAAGACTCCCTTACCCAGCACCTGGCTCTCAGGCTTGGGAATGACTGCAGTAGGAAGATCCTCTGCCTTAAGTTTTTTCATCTCCTGAGGAATGGAGAACTCCATCATTACAGGATAATGGTCGGAGGCCACTTCAGTAAACCTGTCAAGCACCGTTCTTGCCTCTTTCACATAAGGGAACAGATTGTCATTACAGTAAATATAGTCAATTCTGTAAGGACGTCCAGGTACAGATGACTGAAAATCATCATTAAACTCGCTTACAAGATCATGACGATAAGTATCAAGCATAAGCTGCTGCGCCGAATAATCATACTTATAACCCAGTGCATCATAATGTTCCTTATCCCTAGGAGAACGCGAGTTCATATCTCCAGTCATTACCCAATATTTCTCTTCCTTGAAGTCCGGATTGCCAATAGTCAGATCCAGAACTTTCTTCAGTTCGTCATAACGGGTCTTGTCACCGCCGTTGTCCTTTCTGGTTTTGTCATTCATGGAATATCTCTGCGGCCATGTATGTATAACGACATAGTTTACCCCTTGAATCTTGACATGAAGGGCTCCGTGAGACAAGCCCTCGCCTATTCTTTGAACTACCTCTATCGGGTATCTGGATGTAATAGCTACCGGATAATTATCCTGCTGGGGACCGATAGCGACATATCTGTGTCCCCAACGCATAGCCAGTTTATCAAGGTTTGAAGGAAGATATCTTGCCTCTGGAGTATCAGGAAGCTTTCCCTTCGTCTCATTCCAATGAGTTTCTGTTTCACAGATAGCCAGAACGTCAGGAGACTGTCCGTTCATCCAGGTGACAAATCTTTCATAATTGTTATACTGGTCCCACCACATTCCGTTCATAATGTTGTAGTCCATAAACTTGATTTTACCAGCATTCTGGGCCGCAGAAACCTGCATGCCCAGAATTACTGTCAATAAAATCAAGAAAAAAGTCTTGAATCTATTCATTTCTATATACTTATTAGTTATTATTCGGTTACATGGTCTTTCTCAAGACATAAGACGTCTTTTTCATTTAGTACTAAAACTAATTTAAATTTTTTTATTTTATCATCACTCGCCGCAAATTTAATATAATATTTTTCACTTTTCACTAAAAAAATGTTAAAACATCAAAAAATGAAAAAATACAAACAATCTGACTGCAACTGCGGCCGAATTCCGACAAGGTATTTTGCTCACTTATACTTATTAATAATATTAAATACCATGACGATAATTTAAGACTCAGGTAAATATTTGTCAAATTGTTTGGCAAATCAAGAAAAATGACTACATTTGCATCCGTAATCAAATTTGAATAATTCAAAATTATATAACAACAGTTAAAAGGAGAACAGATATGAAAAAGAAATTCAGATGCCTTGTTTGCGGCTATATCCACGAAGGTGAGAGCGCACCGGCAGAGTGCCCGTTGTGTCACGCTAAATCAGATAAATTTGTTGAAGTAGAAGAGACTGCAGGTCAGCTCAGCTGGGCTGATGAGCACAGACTCGGAGTAGCACAGGGTGTTGACCCTGAGATCGTAGAAGGTCTTAAGGCTCACTTCAACGGTGAGTGCACTGAGGTAGGAATGTACCTTGCCATGAGCCGTCAGGCTGACAGAGAGGGATATCCTGAAATAGCTGAGGCATTCAAGAGATATGCTTTCGAAGAGGCTGACCACGCTTCAAGATTTGCAGAACTTCTCGGAGAAGTTGTTTGGGATACAAAAACAAACCTCAAGAAGAGAATGGAAGCAGAGGCTGGCGCATGTGAGGACAAACTCCGCATCGCAAAGCTTGCAAAGGCTCAGAACCTTGACGCTATCCACGATACAGTTCATGAGATGTGCAAGGACGAGGCTCGTCACGGTGCAGGCTTCCAGGGACTTTACAACCGTTA
>CALADR010000211.1 GCA_937890845.1 uncultured Bacteroidales bacterium
TTGCATATCCTGCCGACAGAGGTGATATCGTATGGTCTGTCTATGCGGATGTAATTCCTTGTGTAGCCGAACATTTTTCCATCTTTATCCGAACTTTCAAACAATACCTGTTCTTCCATACCTTTGTGTGCAAGGACAAAGTCGGAATGTAGTTGTTCTGAAAGTGCCTCGAGGCTTTTAACTCTTTCCGACTTGACAGATTCCTGTACCTGATTCTTCATTTCAGCAGCTCTGGTACCGCGTCTGCGTGAGTAAGGAAAGATATGTATAAAGGAAGGTTTTAACCTGTTTTTGAGGAAGTTATATGTTTCAGTGAAAAGTTCGTCAGTCTCTCCAGGGAAGCCGACAATGACATCAATGCCGAAAAATACTTTTGATTTTCCAGGACCTTCCATCTTGTTTCGGATATATTGGATCTTATGCTCAAATGCGGCAGTGTCGTAACGTCGGCCCATCTCCTTCAGGATAGTGTCGCATCCGGATTGGAGGGGAATATGGAAGTGAGGCAGGAACTTTGTTCCGGAAGCAATCCAATCTATCATTTCTTCTGTAAGCAGGTTGGGCTCTATGGAAGAAATACGGTATCTTTCAATTCCATGCACATCGTTAAGTGCCTTTATCAAATCAAAAAAACTTTCACCTGTACTTTTTCCAAAATCGCCTGTATTGACTCCGGTGAGTACAATTTCCTTTATACCTTCCGACGCTATATTCTCTGCCTGTTTTACCAGTTCTCTAATTGGAATGTTCCGGCTGCGTCCCCTGGCGTAAGGTACGGTGCAATATGCGCAGAAGTAGTCGCATCCGTCCTGTACTTTGAGAAAAGATCTCGTTCTTTCTCCGCTGGAGTATGCCGGGAGAAAATCTGTCTTTTCAGGCTCCTCGGCCTGTTGTCCTATCATTTTAAGTACAGACGGTACTACGTTTTTCTTTTCCGTTGCGCCGAATACCATTCTGACACCGTCGATCTTTTCAATTTCAGCTTTTTTGAGTTGCGCATAGCACCCTGTGACTATTATGTCTGCTGCTGGGGAAATCCGGTGTAGTTTTCTGATTATGTTCCTGCACTTTTTGTCTGAATGTTCAGTTACAGTACAGGTATTTACCAGATATAAGTCTGCATCATGGTCGTTCCATTGCACTGTCTCCAGCCCTGCCTCATTGAATCCTCTCTCGTAAGTGGAAGTTTCTGCGTAATTAAGCTTGCAACCTAAAGTTATATATGCTATTTTTTTCTTTTCGTTCATATTATGGTTTTTTTATGTTTTTGCTGCCAGAGGTATATGTCAATGTAACTCTGGACCATGCTGCTACTCCGTTTACAGGAGGACGCTTTTTGGATACGCGTATGGAAAAGTTTTCAAGTGAAGGAAATCTTGTTGCGATTGCCTCCACTATTCTTCCGCACAGATGCTCTATGAGGTCTGAGTGTTTTCCTACGGCCTCTGCAGCAATCGTATCATATATTTTCCCATAGTCGACAGCATCTTCAAGTCTGTCACTTCCAGCTGCTTTTCTCATATCTGTCTCTGCCCTGAAATCTACGGTGAAGAGATTCTCCGCTGCCTTTTCATGTTCGAGGCAGCCGTGACAGGCGTAGAACTCCATTCCATCCAGTTCCAGAATTCCTTTTTCTTCAATCATTTCCTGACAAATTATCTTCCTGACAAAATAAATACACAAGGTTTTTTGCCTATGGCAATACCTGATTTTTTCCATTCTCTGACAGTGAGGGTCCGGATAAATGAATCTGGCATGGTTATATTGGCGGCAATGCATAACCTAGTATTGTCATGGCAACATGAAAGTATGTCCTTCATCATTGCATCATTCCTATAAGGTGTTTCTATGAATATCTGCGTCTGTCCCGTAGAAGCAGACAGTTTTTCCAGAGATTTCAGTCTGTTTCTTCTTTCTTCAGTCTTGGCAGGAAGATAGCCGCAGAATGAGAATGACTGTCCGTTCATTCCTGATGCCATAAGTGCCAACATCAGTGAAGAAGGTCCCGTAAATGGGACGACCTGAATCCCATGTCTGTGTGCAAGGGCGACAAGCTGTGCGCCAGGGTCGGCTACTGCAGGAAGACCTGCTTCTGATATTAGAGCCACATTACGTCCGTCGTCAAAAAGCCGTATATAACTTTCTATTTCACATTGTTGTGTGTGCTCATTCAGTTCATGGAACTCAAGCTCTTCTATTTTGCCTTTAAGACCGGCCTTGGAAAGGTATCTTCTGGCGGTCCGTATTTCCTCTACGACAAACGTTTTAATTTCCTTGAGATGTTCCAGAACATAGCCCGGTATTACTTCCGAAGGGTCGTTTTCACCCAATGGGGACGGTATAAGGTATAGCTTGCCTCTGGTTTTATCATTTGCTTCCATTTTCTTCAATCTTTTTTTCTACTTTGATGGATACTTTTTCTTCATTGAGCATAGCCTTTTCAGCCTCTCTCTGCATTGCCTCTTTCTTTTTCCTGCCGGAGAAAAGTTTTCTGAAAAATTCCTTGAAACTGTTGAATTCCTGCTGGTATGTCAGACCAATACCGTTACGTTGCGAATTGTCAAGATAGTTGGTATATTGGTCTGCGGAATGTGAGAACAAGTTGAGACGCAGTGCTCCCGGTCTGTCAAGTTTGATTTCTATGTCAATATCTCCGACCACGTCGCTGTTTGTCCCTCCTGTAGAATACTGTCGGTTTCCGATATTGCCGTTGACAATTACCCTGTTGTTGAACAGTTGCGTTGATACAGCTACGTCAAATATGTCATTGCCTCGTTCATTTGCTTGATAATTCAGCCCCAGGTCAAGAGGAATATTGAGTTTCTGGAAAATGTTGTTCAGCTGGTTTGACATTATTTCTGAAACGCTAGATGTCAAAAGTGATGAGTTGTTTACAATTCCTGACTGCTCGTCCGGAAGGAAACTGTTTGACATCAGCAGAGAAAGGAACTGTTTCTGTACTTTGTCATCAGTGCTCAGCGCATTTTCAACGCGGGATTTGACAGTAGGGTCGATGTCCGGGACATTTATGCTGAACTTCAGTCTCGGATTCGTGATTTTGTCAGTTATCTTTATTCCGCACTCCACTACACGGCGGGAACTTACGGATGTAGTGTCGGCAATCAGCGTCGCCAGAGATGTCTTAGTCTTGTATATGGCGTCGATATTCAGTGAACTTTCCATAATGTCACCATTAAACCTTATGGAACTTCCTTCTTTGATTGAGAAGTCCTTGGCAAGACCTATTGCGACGAACTTGTA
>CALADR010000212.1 GCA_937890845.1 uncultured Bacteroidales bacterium
GTGTGAGAGGTCGGAAAACGAAAGTAGGAAGAAAACTTTCGTTTTCCTCCTACTCGATTATACTTACTGAATGTTATTCACTCGGTTTTCTTGCAGCATACATAATCTTCAATGCTGAACATTTACGCAGTTCCTGCTTGATGTCAGTGACGATACCCATCCTTACATCGCTGTCAGCCTTAATAGATACAGTCATGAACTGACGGTCAGCCTCGCTCTTTGACTCTCTTTCAGTCGCGATAAAGTCACGAATGTCTGTTGTAGTCTTGAAAGAGTCGTTCAGCTGAATTCGAGGTTCAGTTCCAAACTGTGCCTGAAGGTACTGCATAGGAGGTCCTACGCTGATGTATGCAGCCAAGTCTTTTCTTTCCAGTTTAGCAACTTCACTTGCCTCAGGAAGTTTGACCATGACTTTGTTTTCAGTCTCTCTCATACTGGTTGTCACCATAAAGAAGAACAACAGCATGAACACGATATCTGACATTGACGAGGTACTGAGCCCCGGCATATCATTTTTTCCGCTTCTTCCGAATTTTGCCATATTATCTCCTTTTTATTTCTTGGTAACATCTTTTGGCTCTGCCTCTGAAATATTCTGAGGTATCGCCTCCCTTACAATCTCCTGCTCTTCTTCTGAAAGGCTTACATACGGTTTGCCGAAATTTGCCTTTGCAAAATTATTTCTGAGTTCATTGATTGCTTTGACAATCTCATTCTGAACTGCAATATATGCCTGATAACTGGTTCCTCGGTCATTCTGAAGGGAAATCACACCTTTTGATACATTGTAGGTGCCGAATCCTTCAATTTCCTTTGGAGCCTTTTCAGGGAGCTTTGGATCATCGTTAGGGTTCTGGAGAAACTCCATTACCTTGTCTTTAAGTCCGGACACTTCGATTGGCTCGTTACCAGCAAAAAGCCTGTCAGCCGAGTTTATCTTTACGATAATGATGTTACGGCGATTGACTTTCTGATCTTCCACCTCCTGATCCTTGTTAGGCATCGGCGGCAAACGGCGCTGCAAACCTGAATCCTGATTCATTGTTGTAGTCATAAGGAAGTATGACAGCAACAGGAATGCGATGTCAGCCGTTGAACTTGAATTTATCTCTGGTACTTTCTTTGCCATATCTTCGTGTTATTTTCTACCTTTAATGGCCTCGTATACTACACCGAAAAGTATTGATCCTAAAGCAAGAACTCCAGTGAAGTAAACGAGATTCATTATCGTATCAGTTAATTTAAGGGTTGCCTCGCTCGGTGCTGCTCCCATGTGGTTTACAAGCGGATCACCACTTGCAAGCATGTAAGCCGCTCCGACAATCACTGCACACACAACCAGACCGCCCAGAAGTTTGATCAAACTCTTAGGGTTGTTGGCGATGCTGGCAAACAAACTGCCGATAACGGCTGTAGCTATGCCAGCAAACACCATACCATAGGCCCAGTAGAGCAATGTGTCAACTTCAGCTCCTTCTGACGTAAATCCGGCTATATAGCCCCATACTGTCAGACCAGCTCCGATGACAAGCAGTGCCAGTGATATGTATTTGATTATTTTTGCGTACATTGTTCAATTACTATTTGTTTTTCCCGTATTTTACCAGTGTGTCAACAAGAGAGATTGATGAATCTTCCATATCGATGGAAAGAGCGTCAATTCTTGAGATGATGTAGTTGTAGAACACCTGAAGGATAAGAGCAACGATAAGACCGCCGACTGTGGTGATCAAAGCCACTTTCATACCTCCGGCAACAACGTTAGGTGAAATATCACCGGCTGCCTGGATAGCGTCGAATGCCTGAACCATACCGAGCACTGTTCCCAAGAATCCGAGAGAAGGTGCGATAGAAATGAAGAGGCCGATCCAAGAAAGACCATTCTCCATCTGGCTCATCTGTACTGAACCGTATGAAACTACAGTTTTCTCAACAACCTCAATTCCCTGATCCATACGGAGGAAACCCTGATAGAAAATGCTTGCTACAGGTCCGCGGGTATTGCGGCATACTTCTTTTGCAGCTTCAACACCACCTTCATTGAGAGCTTTCTCAATGTTTGCAAGAAGCTTCTTTGTGTTGGTCTTTGAAAGGCTGAGATAGAGAATTCTCTCGATGCAGACTGCAAGACCGAGGATGAGACACAGAACGATAGCTGCCATAAATCCTGCACCACCGTCGATGAAATAAGTCTTGATCTGCTGGTGAAGAGGAACTTCTTCCTGGCTTGCTACCAGATCCGCCAAAGTCTGAGGTGCGCTGGCAGGAGCTGCTACCTCCTCAGTTGCAGGAGTTGTACCCTCAGCTGCCTGATCCTGAGCTGCTGCGTATTGTGCAGTAAAGGCCATAATGCCTAGTGCTGCCAAAAACATGAAAACTTTTTTCATAATTGTTTTTGTGTGTTTAATTAATAATGTATTAAATTGTTATAGATTACAAATGTTGGTTTTTTAAGGCCCAATGCCCTACAAAACCGGTGCAATTTAGCAAATAATTTTCATTTGACAATAATTATTTTGATATTTCTCCTCGCAGGCAAGTCTCGGACATTATTCTTACCTGATCATTATTATCAGTCAGTCCAAGAAGGAAAAATAACTTGCCCAGAGCGCTTTCTGTAGTACTGTCATATCCGCACACAACTCCTGCGTTTTGAAGTTCCTTGCCGTTGGCGTAGAGATTCATGTTGACAGATCCGGATACGCATTGTGTAACGTTCATCAGAATCTTGTCTTGCTTTGCTGCCTTGCGAACTTCATTTATGAACCATTCGCTGTTAGGTGCATTTCCGCAGCCGTATGTTTCAAGTATGACTGCTCTTGTTTCTTTTCCGCAAAGTATGTTGCTGACTACTGCCGGTGTTATGCCTGGATGTATTTTGAGGATTGAAACCCTCGTGTCAAGCCTGGTATGGATTTTCAGTTCGGCATCCCAGGATGTCGGCTTTAGTATCAGCTGCCGGTTGTATTTGATACTGATTCCTGCTTCGGCAAGCGGCGGCAGGTTCATTGATTTGAAGGCTGTGAAATTGTCTGAACTTATTTTGCTTGTCCTGTTGCCTCTCATCAGCATATTGTCAAAGTATATGCACACTTCAGGTACGATTGCATGGCCTTCTTCATCTTTTGCTGCAGCTATTTCTACAGCAGATATCAGGTTTTCTCTGCCATCGGTCCTTGCTACTCCTATAGGAAGCTGGCTTCCTGTGAATATTACCGGCTTGGCAAGGTCTTCAAGCATGAAACTGAGTGCGGAAGCCGAATAAGCCATAGTGTCGGTGCCGTGTAAGATGACAAAGCCGTCATAGTGGTCATATTTATCGTGAATCAGTTCTGCGAGAGCCTGCCATAGTCCAGGTTCCACATCCGATGAATCTATTATCGGGTTGAAAGTATATGAGTCTATTTTATAGGCGAATTTACCCAATTCCGGAACCTCATCAAGAATCTGGCTGAAGTCAAAAGGTTTCAGTGTCTGTGTAATGGGGTCTTGTTTCATTCCGATAGTTCCGCCCGTATAAACGAGCAGTAAGGATGCTTTTTCGTCGCGGTTCTTTAGTGTCATATTTTAAATAATTTTCTGGCATTTTCAGTGGTTACGTCTGCTACTTCTTCTGCTTCAATTTCTTTTTGCAGGGCTATCTTTTCTGCAATATAGTGTATGTAGCTGCTTTCGTTTCTTGTCCCTCTTTTAGGTACGGGTGTCAGGTAAGGGGAGTCTGTTTCCAGAAGAATGTATTTCAGAGGAATATCTTTTACGGTTTCGGCTATAGATGCCTTTTTGTAAGTCACTACTCCTCCTATACCTACATACCATTCTCCGTATTTCTGAAGGCGTCTGAATGTTTCTATGCTTCCGCTGTAAGCATGGAACACTCCCCGCAGATTCAGGTGTCTGCATTTTTCCAGAACATCAAATATCGGCTCTGTAGCTTCTCTGCTGTGTATTATTACAGGAAGGTCTAGCCGGTCTGCCATTCTTAGATGTATTTCAAGGGCTTCCTTTTGCTCCTCAATGAATTCTTTTGACCAATAGCAGTCCATTCCGGTTTCTCCTATGGCGAATACTTTTTGGTCTGCGTAGGCTTCGAGCTGTTCAATTTCAGTTTTCCATCCACTGTCAACAGATGTCGGATGAAGTCCTATGCAGGGGAAAAGGATTCCGGGAAATCTAGAAGCGAGGTCAAACATCCTGTTTCTGGTTTTGCTGTCAATGTCAGGAAGTATCATTTTTTTTACTCCTGATTCGAAGGCTCGTCTGACTGTATCGTCTTCTTCGTTTTCAAAAGCCTCGTCGTACAGGTGAGTATGTGTATCTGTCAGGTTCATTATTTAAGAAACTTTGATGCAAAGATAATATTATTTCGTTCTGATGAAACATCTTTGCATAAGGTCTGTGATGATGAATCCGTCAGCTTCAAGAAGAGCTGTGTTTTCCAGCACGTCCTTATATTTAAGCCCTGTTTTTTCTGCCAGTTCTCCGATGTCAATGCCTCTATGGCTGCGCACTGTCCTGAGAATTGTCGTAAGTATTTCTGTTTTTCTGCCATCACACCTGAATTTTATAGCAGCGTGTTTCTCCTGATCTTCTTCCTCGCTCTTTGCAATGTATTTCATTCCTAGGCTTTTAATCAGGTTTTCTTCAGAAATTACAGGCTCTGCCACCTGCTCTCTTAAAAGTATATTGCAGCCTGCCGATCTTATGTCATCTGCCCTGCCTGGAAGGGCATATACGTCTCTTGAATAAGAAAATGCAAGTCTTGCTGTAAGCATTCCTCCTCCTTTGGTTTTTGATTCAATAAGTATAGTAGACTTGCTCATACCTGCTATAATACGGTTTCTTCTCAGGAAGTTTATGCGTAGAGGTGCTGTACCTGGAGGGTAATCAGTTATCAGAGCGCATCCTGGAGTCATTGCTATCCGTTCTGCAATTGCAGTGTGTCTGTATGGATATACAGAATCTATACCGGTGGCCATAACAGCTATGGTTGGCAGTCCGCTGTCCAGGGCTTTAGTATGGGCGACAATGTCAGTTCCTATAGCCAGTCCGCTTACTATTGCAGGTTCAAGGCCCGTGCGGGACAGACATTCAATTATTTTTCTACTCCATTCTTTACCGTATTCTGAAACATCTCTGGTTCCTACGACAGCAATGTGATTCTTATTATTAAATAGTGTTTCAGGGCTGGATATGCTTTTGATATACAGTCCGATAGGAGCATCCCTGCATTCTTTCAGAAGATCGGGATAATATGGCGAGCACCAGGGGACGAAATATGTGTTCTTGCCTTTAAAGTTTTCGATTTCCTCTGCGGCAAGGTAATATGCTCTGTCATTTATTAGCTCTTTTTGTGGAGAGAATGGACCTAACAAATTATCCAACTCTTGTCTGCTTAACTCGAAAACGGCAGATGGGCTTCCTAACTCTTCAATCATTGCGAGTGCAATCATGGGCTTGAAGCCAAATATCCTGTTTAATGCGTAGCAGCTGATAGTGTCATTGTATTTCATATCAAACCATTTATGCAGGCAAATCTATCTCTTTGATATGGAAAAACAGCAGATGCTGTTATATGCACCTGCGGTTTTTTCTGTTTTTTATAGGAATTTCTCTTTTTTAGTAAAGTGAAAACAATAAC
>CALADR010000213.1 GCA_937890845.1 uncultured Bacteroidales bacterium
TTCATTATTACTGGTGAAGACATATTATCCAGAGTACCGTCAAAAACAGCCTCAGGGATTCCTTTTTCATTGTCTCTCGGAAACATTGTCCCGTTCACTGCGACTCGCTCCTCCCAGCAAGGCATACTCCCCGTATGGCAGACCCTGAAGATATAGGACGCAGCCCATACGCCCATAGACCAGGCAATCAGCCGCACTTTACCGTAACCTTCCATAACGGATGCATCAAAATCCATAGAGCGATAATCGTAGCAGAGCATCACATCATACCCGTCAGGGAAAATATTTGAAGAAAAAAGTCCCGGCCAGGTTCCCCATCCTCCGAAAATCAGAAGAAGAGACGGACTGGTTTCTTTTTTCAGAAAACACTGTTTCATAACTTACCTAACTAAAGTAAATGACTTTCACTTTCAGAAGACATTCAGAGAACTTGCCAATTCTCTGGCAAGAGCCTTCGTCTCAGAATCAGAAATAGCTGCATTAAGAGAAATCCTCAGCCTTGATGTGCCTTCCGGAACTGTGGGAGGCCTTACTGGCAGAAGATAAAATCCCTTTCTCTGCATTTCTCCGGCCATATCAAGAGCCCTTTCGCTCCCCCCTGCCATAACAGGTATTATATGGCTCTGCGAAGGACATTCCAGACCTGCGGCTTCAAGGGACGCACGTACGGCAGCTGCATTTGCAGCAAGTCTCTCCCTGCGGTCGGACATAGCTTCAAGATTTTCCAGCACGCACAATGTCCATAACATATTAAGCGGAGGGAGGGCAGTAGTAAAAATCAGTGAACGCATCCTGTTGACAAGATATTGACGCATTGTCCTGCTGCACAACACATAAGCACCAACCGAAGCAAGCGCCTTTCCGAATGTCCCGCACAGAAAGTCAATATCATTTATCACACCCTGCTCCTGGGCCACTCCCATTCCTGTCTCACCTCTTGCTCCTACTGCATGCGCCTCATCCACATAAAGCATAACGCCAGGATGACGCCTCTTGATATCAGCAAGCGCCTTGAGATCCGAGACATCACCGTCCATACTGAATATACTTTCAGTAACTATTATTATTCTACTGTATTCCAGCGAATAACGGGAAACCAGTGCATCAAGGCGTTCCAGATCCTGATGCCTGTACCTGACTGACTTTGCCTGAGAAAGCCTGATACCGTCTATAATGCTTGCATGTACCAGTTTGTCTGCAAGTATCAGTGTCCCAGCATCTGCCACAGCCGGTAAAATGCCGATATTCATATGATATCCGCTGCTAAGCACAAGAGCAGCCTCTTTTCCGGACAGTTCGCACAGTTTTTCCTCAAGCCTTGAATGAACATTATATGTTCCTGTAAGCAGTCGCGAGGATACAGATGACAACAACGTTTCAGACGAAAGACCTGCCTGAGCAGCTTCTTCAAGAAAATCCGCCATCAACCTGCAATCCGGATCTGAAGCAAGACCGAGATAATCATTGGAAGAAAGGTTAAGCATCCTGCTTTCACCGGAAATTATATATTTTCCGTCATGCCTGACATCCGGCAAAGACCTAAGGTTTCCGGAAACAGACAACTCTTTAAGTTTTTCCTCAAAATCTACCATTCCTCAAGTTTTGCAAGTAACTCCCCTACATCTCTCCGGCAATCTTCACCAGAGCTGAGGTCAATACCGAAAGCTCATGCGGCTCAATCACAAACGGAGGCATTATATAAACCAGCTTTCCGAAAGGTCTCACCCAGACACCTTCTTCAAGAAACCTGCGCTGGATCCACGCCATATCTACAGGTGACTTCATCTGAATCACTCCTATCGCACCCAGAACCCTTACATCCTCCACCTGAGGCAGGGAGGCAGCAGGGGCAAGCTCTCTCTTCATCTGAGCCTCAATGGCATCCACCTTTTCCTTCCATCCTGAAGAAAGCAGAAGTTCTACAGATGCCCTGGCTACGGCACAGGCTATAGGATTGCCCATAAAAGTAGGTCCGTGCATGAATGCATTTGGATAATTATCAGAAATGGCAGTCGCCACCTTGTCTGAAGTCAATACAGCAGACAGTGTCATATAACCTCCTGTAAGAGACTTTCCTATACACATTATGTCAGGAACGACACCGGCATGCTCCCAGGCAAATAGTTTTCCTGTGCGGCCGAAGCCTGTAGCTATCTCGTCGAAAATAAGAAGCAGACCATGTTCTTTACAGAGTTCAGCAGCCTTGCGCAGATATTCCGGATGATAGAAGCGCATTCCTCCTGCCCCCTGGACCACCGGCTCCAGAATAAGGGCAGCTATCGTATCTCTATGCTCTTCAAGAGTCTTGCGGAGAGGCTCAATATCTCTTTCGTCCCACTCACCTCCGAAACGGCTTTCAGGAGACGGTACAAAATATCTTACAGGCAATGCAGAACCGAATATGCTGTGCATTCCGGTTACCGGATCACACACAGACATGGCATTCCAGGTGTCACCGTGATAACCTGAACGGATGGTCACAAAATCAGTCCTTTCGGGATGCCCCACCGCATAATGGTACTGCACGGCCATTTTCATGGCAACTTCCACCGCCACTGAACCGCTGTCAGCATAAAATATCCTTGTAAGCTGCTCAGGAAGTATTTTCAGAAGTAATTTGCCGAGTTCTATAGCAGGCTCATGAGTAAGGCCCCCGAACATTACATGGGACATTTTCCCTAACTGTTCCTTTATCGCCTCATTAAGCACCGGGTGGTTGTAACCGTGAACTGCACACCACCAGGATGACATTCCTTCTATAAGTTCAGTTCCGTCTTCCAATGTTATTCTGCAACCGTGCGCTTCCTTTACCTTATATGCTGGGAGAGGATTAGTTGCAGATGTATAAGGATGCCACAGATGTTCTGTGTCAAACCTGTCTGTCAATTTATCAAATTCCATAAGAAGCTGTTTAAATTATCTCAAAAGTACCTGCTGTCAGAGTTCATATCCCGCTGCCAGAATACGCGCCTTGTCCGTAGCGATGTCCGATCCTGTGGTAGTAAGCATATCTCCTATAATAGCCGAATTTATTCCTGCCTTGAAAGCAGTCATCAGTCCCTTCTCGGAAATTCTGGCCCTTCCGCCTGCAAACCTGAGATACGCCTGAGGCATAATCAGACGGAAAATGCATACAGTCCTGATGATTTCCTCTTCAGATATTAGTTCCTGTTTTTCAAGAGGTGTACCTTTTATAGGAGATAAAATATTGATAGGAACAGACTGCACTCCAAGCCTCTTAAGAGTATATGCAAGCTCGATTCTCTGTTCCATACTCTCACCCATTCCTATTATACCTCCGCTGCAGATATCCATTCCTACAGAACGGGCATCCTCAAGAGTGTGTATCTTTTCTTCCTGGGTATGTGTAGAACAGAGTGACTGGAAATGCGACGGAGCGGTCTCCAGATTACAATGATATCTGGAAATACCTGCATCATAGAGTTTTGCAAGAGATTCCCTGTCCAGCAATCCAGCTGACATACAAAGAGATATGCCACAGTTTTTTCTCAAATAGCGTGCTGTACCGCAAAGTGCATCCACATCTTTCGGGAGAAGCCGCCTTCCGCTGGTCACTATAGAAAATCTGCCGATGCCCTTTTCCTCACACATTCTGGCAGCCTCTGCTATACTTTCCGTATCCATAAGAGGATACTCCTGAGCAGAAGTGCTGTAATGGGCAGACTGCGCACACCACTTGCAGTCTTCCGGACAACGTCCTGATTTTGCATTGATTATGGAACAAGTGTCGAATTGTCGGGAGGCACACTTCACACTGACCTCAGAAGCCAGAGCCACAAGCCTCTCCCGAGGGAGCTGAACAGCAGATGCAGCATCCCCTGGATCCAGACCGTTGTTCCTTATGATCTGGTCCGCATCAAAGCCTTCCGAACATCCGGATTTGTCAAGAGAAGCATCTGCAATCCCCTTGCTGACATGGCCTATTGTGACATGACGGCCTATGCTGTTGAATGCAGAATAAGCTTTTTTTCCCCATCTCCGGAAACGGATAGCTTTCTGTCCAAATGAGTTATTCTTGTTTTTCTTCATCGTTTCTTTTCATAACGGCATCAAATTGAACATTTTCAAGATGTACCGTATTTTCTCCGCTACCAGTTTCCGTACTTGATTCCAAAATTTCAGGCTTCATGCGCTTTTTCTTATTACCTGACTCTGAATCCTTCGTCTTTTCCAGTTCACGGGAAAACTTCTCTTTATATTTCTCAAGCATCAAAGAATCTTTCCGCGCTTCTGACGCTGCATTTTCCAGCATTTTAAGTTTGCGCTTGCGTTCTTTTGCCTTTTTCCTTTCCTCTTTCATCTTCAACTTATCAGCATCAGACTGATCCTTGAGTTTCCATCTTGCCTCTTTAGCCTCTTTTCTGGCAGCTTTCCTTGCCTCCTTCTCTTTACGTGCCTGCTCTTTCAGCTGTTGTTTTGTCGGCACAATACGGGCTAAGGAGTCATCCACAGCCGCACTTCGCAAGGAATCTGCAAATGCCAATGAATCAGAAAGCGCTAAAGAATCGGCCACAGCTGCAAGCGAATCCGCAAATGCAACAGAATCAGCTACAGCTATTGAATCCAGTCTGGCCACCTGTATAGAATCAGCAATAAACTGTTCTCTAAGCATCCTGTTACGCTCCTTTATCTTCCTTTCACGGTCTCTTACCATGCGAAGCGAATCACGCTGCTCTATCTGTACATAAATATCATCTATATAACCAGGGAAATAAATACCGGTCTGTACAAATCTGGCTCTCGGGCGGTCAGAATAATATGACCGTTCCGACATCCTCAGTTTCAATGGAGTGACAGCATACCTGTCAACAGGGCGCCTTTCCGGCTGCCAGGAAAAACCTTTCAGTTTCTGGTCATCGGAAGTCATCTGTGCCACCGGATATCCGTCACTTTTGGCAGCATCGAAATAATAAACCTTATGTATTTCCCCATCCTTGAAAATCGCAGACAACATTTTCGATTCCTTCTTGTTTGCCGTAGCCAGCACATCATTTTCCTCCAGATAGAACAATGCTGCAGCACCACCAAGAGCATCAAATCGTGACAATTGCGAATTTTTATCAAAATAAGCAGTCATCTCAGCTCCTTTTATCTGGTCATAATGAAGTGAGTCTTCCTGCATATGCACAAAGGCATTGGACATAAGGCTTACCTTCTCCATCATATTTCCACGCACCAGAGCAAAAATGCTGTCAGCACAATACTGCTGACGCACCTCATTCCAGATAACCGGACTTTTAAAGAGCCTCGCTATGGAATCCAAATCACAATATTCAAGTGAATCGCATACAATCTGCATGTTTTTCTTGAATATCTTTACATTGCTAAGTGCTCTTACGAAACCTATCTTTGTTGTATCCAGATTCTTTTTTTCCAACTGAACTACACCAGCCTTGAGAGAATCAGATACTGCAAGCGAATCAGATATCATCAATGAATCTCCTGCCGCAAGAGAGTCTCTGGCCATAGCAAAGTCAATACCTGTTGCCAGTGAATCTGCTGCCGTTTTCCGGTCAGCCTTTTCATCATGTACATTTTTCTCCTGAGTCTTCTTACCGTCGGAAATATCCTTTTTAGGAACATCGGGCTTGCGGTTCGGATCTTTTTTAGCCTCCTCCTCCGCCTTTTTGGCTGCTTCAGCAGCCGCCTTTCGCCTGAACTCGGACACAGGATCAATATCCATTGACTTTATTCGTCCCAGAGCCACATCGACATAAGACGAATCTATGTCACACTTTCTCTTCTTATAATAAATAAGTGTGTCTGCTCCAAAATAGACAGTATCTACAGCGCCACTCTCCTCGATTTCAGCTACAACTGCCGGCTTTCTCCTCATAGTTATCCGAGAGAGAGAATCAACATACTCCATACGCCCTGCCAGCCCTGAAACCTTTCTTGTGGTATCTGTCACCTGTGCATTTCCAAGAAGTTCAACATTCATAGTAGTCCTATGGAAATACAGGGAGTCACTCCACCCCTCCTGAGTATCGGACATTACATGCACATTGTTTCTGAAAAAGAACACTTCACGCCCTCTATCATACCATCCTGCATTGGCAGAAAGCATATTTTCCTCTTTCCACGCATCAGTACCATAACCAAATGTTGCAAGATTCCTGTCTGACTCATATCTAAGTGTACTTGTCTTGACAAAAATAGAATCAGTAAACATGTTCACATCCTCATTGAATGTAAACAGTTTTATCTTGGATTCATATATACCTGTCTGACTTTCAATAATCTGCCCATCTTTATCCCGCATAGAGCCGCCTCCGCGAAATACAGCTACACTATCTTTTGTGTTGTAATCCAGATTCTTGGTTCTCAGTATATTGTTATCCTTGTCTTTAAGCTGGACAATGTTTCCCCTGAATTCTGCCAGATCGTCGTTTATATGATAAATCATTTTTTCGCTCTGGAGTTCAGTTTCCTGCTGTATGATCTTGACATTTCCTACAGCATCAATAATACCGGTCTCTACATTCCAAAGAGCGGTATCACAAAGCAGATATGTATTGTTGTGAAGAAATTTCGCAGGACCTACAACTTTTCGATAGCTTACTCCGTCTATTTCCAACAAACGGGCCACCTTGGAACTGATCAAGGTAACAATACTGTCTGCAGGCTCAGACTTCTGCTGCCCAAAGGCAGTAAAAGAAAGACATAAAAACAAGGCGAGCGCGAGCGAATATTTCAACCGTCCTGGAATTCCCATCAGCAAATCTTAATTAAAAAACTCCTATTCCGCTTTAACTTTCTCCAACCATCCCTCTCTTTCAAAATCGCAGTCTTTGAAAAGAGGATCAATCACTATATATGTGACCTTTAGTTTTGAATCAATGAAATCGTCCACTGCCTCCATTGACTTTTCCTGTCTTACCTGATCGGCAAGCAATGTAAAATCGGAAGAAAACTCTGCAGTGTGGGCAGGTATTATCTTATCTACTTTAAGTATTTTATATACTGTATTACCACTACGTCCCTCATTGTCCAAAGACTCTACAGGTTCAGATATTTCACCTTCCTTCAAATCTTTTATAGCAGCATAGTCCTGAGGCTTAAGCTGGTCTATCTCATAGTAAGCTGAGCCTGTATTAGGGTCTGCCATCTGACCACCGTTGGTTTTGGTAGCAGGATCTTCTGAATAGAATCTTGCAGCCATCTCAAATGTAACGGCACCGTTTGACATTTCCGTCTTAAGACTGTCCAGGATACGAAAACCTCTAGCCTTATCATCAGATGTATATTCCGGCTTAAGGAGAATATGCCTTGCATTAAACATATCACCTTTTTTATCAAGGACTTCAATTATATGGAAACCATCGGGTGTCTCTACAATCTGGGAGACTACCCCAGGTTTTAAAGACATTGCCGCATCTGAAAATGCAGGCCAGAATATTGACTTGGAAGCCATACCAAGCTCACCGCCCTTCCTTGCACTTCCTGGATCCTGGGAATATATTCTTGCCAGCGTAGAAAATTTCTCTCCATTAATAATACGCTCACGAATAGCCAGAAGGCGTTCTTTAACAGCTGTATTGGCAACCTCCCTGTCAGGATAGATGCAAATTTGACTCAACTGATACTTCACCGGTATCACAGGTAGATCTTCAGGAGAAGTCCTTTCAAGATACTTGCGTACATCAAATGGAGTGATTTCTGGAACAGAAGACATGATATTCTCCTGCATCTTCTGTGTAAGACTCTGATCCTGGAATGTCTGACGCCATTCCTGACGCAGTTTGTAAAGTGGCTTGCCAAACTGCTTTTCCAACTCCTCATCCCCGCCGAAATGCGTCCTAAACTGATCAATTCTCTTTTTAAGCTGATCTTCAACCATGTCACTGTTTATGGAAAGAGAGTCCAGACGGGCCTGCATCAGAAAAAGTTTGGACACCATCATGTTTTCAAGAAGTTCACATCTGGCATTCCTGTCAGACACAAAACCGTTTGCCCTCATTATCTGCAATTCCTGCTCCAGTTGTGAAATTGTTATCATCTCATTTCCCACTACGGCAACAGTCTTATCAACGACACCGCCCTGATACTTCTGTCCGAAAGACAGGACAGAAATACTCCCGAGTACTGCCACAGCGAGTGATTTCATTATCTTGTTCATATTTTTCCCTTTAAAATATTTCAAATTTTCCCTTGGCAAGGGCATCATCAAGCAAGTCCCGTTCCAATGCCACTATCAAATTCTGCTTTCTTGTACTTATTATTATATCCCTTATCTGACCGCGGCAAAATTCCAAAGGGGAAACATTGCCGGCTGAAATAAAATCTGCAATATAAGCAAAATTGACTTTACCTTCTTCTCCTTCCATTTCTATTCCGGAATTTACAGCCTTTGCCAGCAAAGATCCGTAATCCGTTCCAAATTTGCGGGCAAGTGTTACCAT
>CALADR010000214.1 GCA_937890845.1 uncultured Bacteroidales bacterium
CATTATTCCATATTTCATCTGAAATCCTGATGAAGTCTGAGGGTCCCAAAGATGGAAGATGCCGGTGTGTCCGGAATTTACATTAAGGTGATTGCGGATATAGTCGGTCCATTCTTTTCTGCTCCTTCCGGTATTTATGGCATACAGGTCTGCATTAAAATCAGAGTTTTCCAATATATTTCTCATCATTATGCTTTCTGCAAGACATCTGGGACAGTCTGTGCTGTAGAAAAAAAGGATACTGTAGCGACCTGTCCCGGTCGGGGAAAGCACGGTTTCTGTACCTTTTTTCGGGAAAAGTGTTATGCTGTTTCCGAGGCTGTCCAGAAGTGCGAGTTCAGGAGCCTGCATTCCTATCAGTGAACTTCTGTTGAATTCGGCATATATCCGTGCGTTCATCAGATCGATTTCGCTGTGCATCTGGATTTTGCCAGGTATGAACCATTTGTCGCAAAGATGAACTGCAACTGCTTCCGTGCCCATAATCTTTGATTTCAGATAGAAGTCATAGATATTCAGCGCTACAGCTTGTCTTACCAGAGAGTCTGAGCAAGTCTCAATCATGAAATCAGCTTCCCGTTTCTGTATCTCTGCAGGCTCTGTCTCGATATTTGCCAAATATGCTTTGACTTTTTCTGCGATTGCGGAAAGTTTGGAAGAGTCTATTGAAACAACCCTGTCTTCATGGAAGGCGACAGTATCCGTACTTACTGTCTTGCCTTGTGCATAAAGGCAGGAAACCAGTACCGTCAGAATCGCTGTGTAAAGAGACTTGCTCATAATATCCATTGTATAAAATGGTTATAACTATTGTTTTTCGATATTCAGATCAACGCCTTCCGGTACAAAGAGAGATGTGTCTCCATGATGTTTGATAAGGTCGCGTACTGCAGTTGATGATATGTGTGCGAATTCCTGGGCTGTCGGAATTATGATAGTCTCGATGTCTGGTGCAAGTTTCCTGTTGGCATCGGCTATGGAACGTTCTGTCTCAAAATCTATCATGTTCCTTACGCCCCTTATTATATGTTTGATTCCCAGTTCTTTACATTTGTCTATTGTGAGATTGTCGTATTGTGTTACCGAGACACCTTCCAGCCCGGCAGTTGCCTGGCGTATTATTTCCATTCTTTTTTCCATACTGAAAAAACCACGTTTGTCTATGTTTATGCCGATTGCGACAACCACTTCGTCAAACATAGTAAGTGCGCGGTTCAGTATGTTAAGATGTCCGGCTGTGAATGGATCAAACGATCCTGGGAACAAGGCGATTCTTTTTGCCATTTTTTATGTATTTTAAAGTTGCCAGTCTATAGGCGTCCTGCCTTCACTGACGAGAATTTCATTTGTTTTTGAAAAATGCCTGCATCCGAAAAATGCCCCTCTGGCAAGCGGAGAAGGATGTGCGGCTTCAAGCACGTAATGCCTGGATGTATCGATAAGAGTCTTCTTGCTTCTTGCAAAGTTACCCCAAAGCAAAAAGACAAGGCCTTCTGTATTTTCAGACAGATATCGTATCACGGCATCTGTGAATTCTTTCCATCCTATATTGCCGTGAGAAGCAGCTTCAGAAGCCCTTACTGTGAGCACGGCATTGAGAAGCAGGACTCCCTGTCTCGCCCAGTTCTCGAGATTCGGGTATCCGCTCATCGTTATACCAAGGTCATCCTGTATTTCCTTGAAAATGTTTTTAAGAGAAGGAGGTGCCGGGATATTTTCAGGTACTGAGAATGACAGACCCATTGCCTGTC
>CALADR010000215.1 GCA_937890845.1 uncultured Bacteroidales bacterium
AAGGAAGTTCACAATAGAATCCATACAGGCAGCGGTATCATCAATATCTGTCGCAGCTCTGAATCTGCCAACATTGTATGAAATGATTTTAATATCAGAATCGTCTTCTTTGGCAGAAGACGAAAACTGAAAATACTTGCCGAAGAAAAAAACAGTAGGCAACAAAGATAGAAGTGGTATCAGAAATGTTCTGGAGCGACGCTTCAGTGCCCATACCAAAAGCATAAGATTCAGGATTGCAAGCGGTATGAAAAGAAGTCCGAATGCTGTCATGAACCAGGCCTTGGCCGGATTGATGAAAACAGATAAATAGGAAAGCACCAGAAGCCCAGCGGCAATGGACATCAATGTTCGTGACGTTATACCTGCCAGGATGCGTCCTGCACTCTTCTTTATCGTTTTTTTCATTTTAGCAGACAGATGTTACCCGCTATTTGTAAGTATATAGCGTATGTTTTTTCTTCCAGTACATTATTACAAGCCAGCCGAAAAGCATTCCTCCCAAATGCGCGAAATGAGCGACACTGCCTCCTCGTCCGAATACTCCTGTAATCAATTCTATACCAGCAAATATCATCACGAACCACTTTGCTTTCAACGATATCGGAGGGAATATCAGAGTAAGGACAGAGTCCGGGAACAACATTGCATATCCCAGCAGGACACCATAGATTGCGCCGGAAGCACCCACAGTAGGGGTCATTTTAAGTGCATGAATGGCAGAAATCGCAGCGGTAGAACCTTCTGCCGCCTGCTGCATATAGACCTGCATTTCAATAGCCTGCACACCTGTATGAAGCAAAGCTGCTCCAAGTCCTGTAACAAAATAGTAAAACAGGAACTTTTTCGGGCCCCACATTCTCTCTAGCACACATCCGAAGATAAATAAAGTGTACATATTGAAGAAAATATGCCAGAATCCACCGTGCATAAACATGTGTGTCACAATCTGCCACGGCTTGAAAAACGGAGATGTAGGATAGAACAGGGAAAAGTTTTCATACATAAACTCGCCGTTGAGCGAAGTCATTATCATAACGAGTATATTTATGAAAATTATATTGCGCGTTACCGGCGGTATTGACGACAAAAAGCCGCCTCTATTATTTGAATAATACATTTGTCAATTTTTAATTTTCTTTTACTAAAACCTCTTGTCCAGATCTTCTGTCTGTATTATAGCCATTGTCCTGTGTCCGGAACTTGTATATTCCGCATTTGAGCATGAGAAGAGGCTATCTATCAATCTTTGTGCCTCAATCGGAGAAGTTATGGCATCCTGACCGGCTGCACCGAGTTTCGCAAACCGTTCTGCCATCGCAGAAGCAACTGTTCCTGGCAAAAGACTGTGCGCGTCCGAAAGTACAGACAAAAGATCTGCAACCATTGTCTGCACTTTTCCAGGTTCTGCCGAATAACCTTCAGGAACTCCGTTTACTACTATTGTATCATTACCAAACGGCCTTATGTCAAATCCAAGCGAAGAAAGCATATCAGAATGCTCCTGAAAAACCAACATATTTTCCACTCCTACTTGTACCGAGACAGGAAAAAGAGAAACTTGTGTAACATGTGCATTCTTCGAGAACGAGTCCAGAAAACGCTCGAACAGGATTCTTTCCGTGGCTCTTCTGATATTTACCGCAAGAACTCCAGATTTCACGTTAGTCAATATATACTTGCCCTGAACTATCAGAATACTTTTAGAAGGCAATGTCTTTTCTT
>CALADR010000216.1 GCA_937890845.1 uncultured Bacteroidales bacterium
TCTTACCGATAATCATCGGCTCTGCTTCCGGGTGGTTGATGTTTGCCGGAAGGACTGCACGGCCTGCTGCGATTTCATCACGGACGAACTCAGGAGTGATGTTTGTGCTTATCCCGAGCTGTTCGCAGTTCATATTCTCACGTATGGCGACATATTCCATTTCCGGAGTGATGATTCCCGCCTTGGCGTATGCCATCTGTGTGATCTGCTTTCCCTGTTTTGCGCGGAACGGCTTGCAGATGTGTTCGAATCTGAGGTGGTCAAGACTTTTGTCTGCCATCCTCATTCGGCCGTATTCGCTTGTCAGATCGTCAAGCATCTCAATGTCGTCCCTGTCCTTGTGCCAGTCGAGGCGGATGCGCTCGATTCCTTTTTTCAGATCGACTGTTTTTTGCGGGTCAGTGAACGGTCCGCTGGTGTCGTAAATATATACGGGATCATTAGGTATGATATGTTTTTCTCCGTTCTTGTCGATATTGACAGTAGGGGTTAGGTTCACTTTCTGCATTCCTACTTTGATTTGCGGAAAGAGTTTGCCTTGCATATATACCTTTTCGCGATGCGCGAAGTATTCTTTTTTCTTTTCACTCATAGTGGTTGGCTATTTGTTTGATTATGGTAGTTTTACGTTTTTCTAGTCAAGGAAACTGGTGAGCGGGGAAGAAGCTGCCGCGTTGAGATTTGAGACCTGACTTCCGAGCCCGGCTTCGTATGCCCTGCGTCCTGCAATGACGGCTTCTTTGAATGCAGTAGCCATAGCTACAGGGTCTCCTGCAACGGCGATGGCTGTATTTACCAGACAGGCGGCCGCTCCCATTTCCATAGCTTCAGCCGCGTGGCTTGGAGCTCCGATACCTGCATCAACTACGACAGGTACATTTGCCTGCTCTATGATGATACGTATGAGGTCGCGTGTTATGAGACCCTTATTAGTGCCGATAGGGGCTCCGAGAGGCATAACAGTAGCAGCTCCGGCCTCTTCAAGGTGTTTACAGAGAGTAGGGTCTGCCTGACAATATGGAAGAACAACGAAGCCGAGCTTTACAAGTTCTTCTGTAGCTTTCAATGTCTCGATAGAGTCAGGAAGAAGGTAGCGCGGATCAGGATGGATTTCAAGTTTGAGCCAGTTGGTCCCGAATGCTTCCCTGGCCATCTGTGCAGCGAAGACTGCCTCTTCCGCATTTCTGACTCCTGATGTGTTAGGCAGCAGCTGTATGTTGGGGGAGACGATGTTTGAGAGAAGTTCGTCATCTTCATTTCCGAGCTCTACCCGTTTCATCGCGAGTGTAACCATTTCTGTCCCTGAAGCAGCTATGGCTTCTTTCATCAATCTGTATGAAGGGAACTTTCCGGTTCCAAGGAAAAGCCTTGAGCTGAATTCCTTACCGGCAATAACCAATTTTTCCATTTGATATCAGATTTAATAATTTTCTTGTTTCATTTACCGGGTCTTCTGCGCGGAGAATGGTGCCGCTTACGGCAATTCCTGTGACTCCTGTCTGCATTATCTGCGGTATGTCATCGTATGTGATGCCTCCAATGGCCACGATGGGCATGTCAATGCCTTCCGCTTTCATTTTGCCGACAATCTCCCGATAGCCTTCAAGTCCGAGTACGGGACTGAGTTTTTCTTTTGTGGAAGTAAAGCGGAAAGGACCGCATCCGATATAGTCAGCTCCTGACCTGTAGTGGTCCAGAACATCTTCGAAAGTATTTGCCGTACCTCCTATGATGAAATCTTTTCCGAGGATCTCTCTGGCCCGGGCTACAGGCATGTCATTCTTGCCCAAATGCACTCCGTCGGCATTTATTTCCCTGGCTAACATGACATTG
>CALADR010000217.1 GCA_937890845.1 uncultured Bacteroidales bacterium
GGTATTCTGGAAATTTTAAAATGACTATGGAACATATCTATCCTATATTCTCAAAAATGCAGTCCCGTTCTGAAAAAGAAGAATTCCTTGGACAGAAAGGACTTACTCTTTGGTTTACCGGTCTGTCCGGCTCAGGGAAAAGTACTGTCGCTATCGCTCTGGAAAGAGAGTTGTCCTCTGCAGGAATACTTTGCAGGATAATTGACGGAGACAATGTACGTTCTGCCTTGAACTCAGATTTAGGTTTTTCCGCTGAAGACAGAGTAGAAAATATCAGACGAATTGCTGAAGTGTGCAAACTGTTCACTCAAACAGGAATAGTTACTCTCGCGACCTTTATAAGTCCGATAAGGGAACTTCGGGAAATGGCCCGCAACATAATCGGGAAAGACGATTTTATGGAAATATACGTATCTACTTCACTGGAAGAGTGCGAAAGACGGGATGTAAAAGGACTGTACGCAAAGGCAAGAAAAGGCGAAATCAAAAACTTCACTGGAATATCCGCTCCTTTTGAAGAGCCACTTGCCCCGGATACAAGCATTGACACAGGAAAACTCAGCCTTGTGGAAAGCGTCAGAGAAATAATGCGTGTTGCAATGCCGCGTATAAAAGATAATTATTAAAAACATATAACATGGAAGAAAATTACAGTTTGAGCCATCTTAAGGCTCTGGAAGCCGAGTCTATCCATATAATCAGGGAAGTAGCAGCTGAATTCCGCAATCCTGTTATGCTATATTCGATAGGAAAAGATTCCTCCGTTATGGTAAGACTTGCTGAAAAAGCTTTCTATCCGGGAAAAGTACCTTTCCCTCTGATGCACATTGATTCAAAATGGAAGTTCAAGGAAATGATCGAGTTCCGTGACAAGTACGCAAAGGATCACGGCTGGGATCTACTTGTAGAATATAACAAAGAAGCCTTTGAAGCTGGTGTCGGTCCATTTACCCACGGAAGCAAGGTACATACTGACCTGATGAAGACACAAGCACTACTTGCCGCTCTGAAAAAGTACAAATTTGATGCAGCATTCGGCGGAGCCAGACGTGACGAAGAAAAGAGCCGTGCAAAAGAAAGGATTTTTTCTTTCAGGAACGAATTCCAGCAATGGGACCCAAAGAACCAGCGTCCGGAACTTTGGGATATCTACAACACCAGGATCCGCGAAGGTGAAAGCATAAGGGTATTTCCGCTCAGCAACTGGACAGAACTGGATATCTGGCAGTATATAAGACATGAAAACATCCCGATTGTGCCTCTGTACTTCGCAAAAGAACCTCCCGTAGTGACGGAAACCTTATTATGGCAGACGATGACAGACTCCCTGCAAAATACAGGGATCAGATCCAAATGAAAAAAATAAGATTCAGAACGCTTGGATGCTGGCCTCTGACAGGTGCTGTAGAAAGTGAAGCTGACACTATTGAAAAGATTGTTGAAGAAACAATGCTTACAACAAAAAGCGAACGTACTACCAGAGTCATTGACTTCGACCAGGAAGGTAGCATGGAACAAAAGAAAAGAGAAGGTTATTTCTAGAAAATGAACTCAAAGCAATGAAGACAATGAAACTCAGCATAGAAGAATATCTTGAGCAGGATGAAAAAAAAGACTTGCTGCGCCTGCTTACAGCCGGTTCTGTAGATGACGGAAAGTCAACTCTTATAGGACGGCTTCTTTTCGACAGCAAAAAACTATATGATGATCAGTTACAGTCCCTGGAAAGAGACAGCAAGCGTATGGGAAATGCAGGTGACCACATTGACTATGCTCTGTTGCTTGACGGACTGAAAGCAGAAAGAGAGCAGGGAATCACCATAGATGTAGCATACCGTTATTTCTCAACGAACAAGAGGAAATTCATTATAGCAGATACTCCCGGACATGAGCAGTACACTCGTAACATGATTACAGGAGGCTCGACTGCAAATCTGGCCATTATTCTTGTTGATGCAAGAAACGGTATAGTAACACAAACACGAAGGCACACATATCTGGTCTCTCTCTTGGGAATAAGACACATAGTGTTAGCAATAAACAAAATGGATTTGGTAGATTTCTCGAAGGAAAGATTTGAAGAAATCACTGGAGAATACCGCAAGATAGCTGACGAATTGCATATACCTGACCTGCAGTGCATTCCGCTGTCTGCACTGGACGGAGACAATGTTGTTGAAAAAAGCAGCCGTACCCCATGGTACAAAGGTCCTTCACTTATGGAATTCCTTGAAAATGTCAGCATCGACCAGGATATCAATATGACAGACTTCAGATTCCCTGTTCAATACGTATTGCGTCCGAACCTTGATTTCCGCGGTTTCAGCGGTAAAATCTCTTCCGGAATCATAAGAAAAGGTGACGAAGTTATGGCACTGCCTTCTGGCAAGAAATCAAAAGTCAAAAGTATTGTAACATATGACGGAGAGCTTGAATATGCATTCGCACCACAGTGTGTAACCATCACCCTGGAAGATGAAATAGACCTGTCCAGAGGTGAAATGCTGGTAAAGCCCGACAATCTGCCTTACACAGGACATAATTTCAAGGCAATGCTTGTATGGATGGATGAAGAGAAAATGGATAAGAACAAGGCTTTCTTTCTCAAGCAGACAACAAACACTTCAAGAGTCCATATAGGGAAAATAGACTACAGGGTAGATGTAAACTCAATGGAACATCTTAACGCAGACAGACTTTTCCTTAATGAAGTCGGTCTTGTATCCATGACATCATCGAGTCCTCTTATGTATGACTGCTACAGAACAAACAGAGCTACAGGGTCTTTCATTATTATAGATCCTGTAACAAACTTTACTTCAGCTGTAGGAATGATTATAGGCCCTGACGACGATGCCTCAAATGAAGATGAAGGAACTTTTGAAATAAATCTGAAAGATTTAGGAATTGGAGAAGAACATACCGAAGCCATCGAAAAAGTATGCGAATATCTCAGACAGAGCGGCATCAATGTAAAATGCATAAAATAATATGGGAATACTGAAATTCGAATCCTTGCCCGTCAATACTTTGGTAGGGGCGGACAAGGATACATTCAAGGCGCTATGCGAAAAAGCTGTAATAGACAGACAGTATAAAGGCAAACTGAACACGACAAAATGCATTCAGGCTATTCTGAATCCTTTTTTCAACATAAACGAGAAAAAGTGGAAAAGCCTTCCTGAAATCAAGATGCAGGCACCTGTATTCATTCTTGGTCACTGGAGGAGTGGTACTACATTCATGCACAATGTCTTTTCCTGCGACAGAAGGTTCGGATACTGCACTACCTATCAGACAGTATTTCCTCACCTTATGCTCTCCGGATCAGGTTTTTTCAAATCGTGCATGTCTTTTTTCATGCCATCCAGAAGGCCTACAGACTCTCTGGAACTTGCTGTTGATCTTCCACAGGAAGAAGAATTCGCTCTTGTCAATATGATGCCGTACTCTTTCTACAACTTCTGGTTTTTTCCTGAGAATACTGCTTTGTACAGAGAAAGATACCTGCTTTTCAATGAAATAAGCGAAGAGGAAAGAAAAGCTTTCAAGTACAATCTTGACAAGCTGATAAAAATATCGCTCTACTGCCAGAATAAGGATATATTCCTAAGCAAGAATCCGCCACACACGGGACGAATCAAGACATTGCTGGAAATGTATCCTGATGCAAAATTCATTTATCTTGTACGGAATCCATACACTGTTTTTGAATCAACAAGAAGTTTTTTCAGAAACACGATAAAACCGCTCCAGCTTCAGCAAGTCTCAGATGATAAATTGGAAAAGGACATTCTTGAGACATACATAGGACTGTTTGACAAATATGAAAGTGAAAAAGGAATGGTTCCTTCAGGAAATCTGGTAGAAATAAGATTTGAAGATTTCGAAGCTGATCCGCTCAATGTCACAGAAGAGACCTACAGGAAGTTATCTTTAGGAGGATTTGAAGATGCCAGGGAAAATATGGAAAAATACCTTTCCGGCCACAAAGGATTTAAAAAGAACAAATACTCTTATTCTGACCGCACAGTCAGACTTGTTGAAGATAATTGGGAGAAAGCATTGAAAAAATGGGGCTACAGCCTATGACAAAATTAAAAAAAAGAATATTGACAGTCCTTGCTGTGACAGCAATAGTACTGTCTGCCGTACCGGAAACACAGGCAAGGAGAAAAAGGCCCAGAGATCCGAACAAACCATGGGCTTCTATTCTCGGTGGCCCCTCATATACCCCAGAGGCATCACTTGGAATAGGAGGAGCCATGCTGCTTTCTTTTAAGATGAACAAACAGGACACTGTTTCGCAGCGCTCCTTCCTTCCTGTCGGATTCAACATCTCTCTCAACAAAACAATTGTTGTAGCAGGTGCAGGTACATTCTTTTTCAACGAAGACAAGTACAGGTTATATATGAATTATTCGTTCAGGAATGAGCCGAGCAACTACTTCGGAAAAGGATATGAATCAATTGAAAAGACTGAATTAGGTGCAAACACAACTCGTTTTCACAAGATGCTCCTGCAGTTGAACCCACGATTCGTATGGCAAGCAAAACCAGGGTTCTTTGTCGGTGGACTGATTGACATAAACTACACATCTTCAAAGAATTTCAATCCAGTTATGCTGGAAGATCCGTATTTTCAGAAATTCAGCCATTCTTATCTTAACTCAGGTCTTGGCATCATTCTCCAATATGATACAAGAGATGATGTCGCAACTCCTAGAAAAGGTGTCTATGTCAGCGGGGTGGGTAAGTTTTACAGTCATATTTTCGGAGGCAAATACGACTATCAGATTCTCGAACTGGAATATAGACACTTTTTTCCTCTGTTCCATAGAAGGAGCGTAATCGGGTGGGCAGCAAAAACACAGATTGGCTTTAACGACATCCCTTTTACAGAACTTCCGATGTTCGGGTCTCCATTCGACCTCAGAGGATATTACTGGGGAAAATACAGAGACCGCTCTATGATGTACGGTATCGTTGAATACAGACACATGTTTGGCTCAAATGAGGCATATGAACGTGGAACATTCGGTTCTAAACTGGGGCTTGCCGTATGGGGCGGTGCAGGAACTATTGGCGATACTCCACTCGAATGGAAAAAATGGAAACTGAACTATGGAATAGGGCTACGTATCCAAATTCAGAAAAACAAGAATTTCCGCCTTGATATAGGACGCGAACCCGGCAGCAAAGGTCTGCTCTTCTACATGAACATGACTGAAGCATTTTAAGGCAAAACAGAAATATCTCAGAGGGACAAGGCTACTCATACGGCAATATATAACAACACAGCGGCGATGGAATTTCCATCGCCGCTGTTGTTATTTAAACTGAAGCAGATTACTTTGCGAAGAATTCCTTCACTTTGTCAGCTTCTACAAGTTCCTCTTTGAACATATATGCACCTGTCTTAGGAGACTTGTCCATACGGATGCATTTAACCATACTCTTAGCGCCTGACTTGGCACTGAAGGTTGCGACTGCTTTCTTTGCCATAAACTACAATCCTCCAAATTTATTTGATTTCACGGTGAAGAGTTACTTTCTTCAGGTAAGGATTATATTTCATACGCTCCAGACGCTGAGTTGTATTCTTCTTGTTCTTAGTAGTGATATATCTTGAGATACCCGGTACACCGCTCTCTCTCTGCTCAGTGCACTCCAAAATTACCTGCACCCTGTTGCCTTTAGCTTTCTTTGCCATATCGAACGAAATTAAACAAGGTTAATAAATCCTTTATTCTGAGCATCTTTGATAGTAGCATCAAGGCCATTCTTCTCGATTGTCCTCATGCCTTTGCAAGATACCTTCAATGTAACGAATCTCTGCTCTGCCTCTGACCAGAACTTCTTGGTCTTGAGGTTCAGGGCGAAAATACGCTTAGTGCGTCTTTTGGAATGGGAAACATTGTTTCCTACCATTCTCTTTCTTCCTGTAACTTGACAAACCTTTGCCATTGTATATAACTTTTTTAATTATTTCACAATTTGGGGCTGCAAATATCGCATAAAAATTCCTGAAAAACAAGTATTTCTATACAAACTTGAAAAACCTGCGCCACCGTATATTATTGGGAAACGACTTGTTACGGTCTGATGAGAACCAAATCAAAGCCGGCTTACCGACTATGTGATCCTCCGGAACAAACCCCCAATATCTCGAATCAAGGGAATTGTGCCTGTTGTCTCCCATCATAAAATAATAATCCTGAGCGAAAGTATATTCTGTAACCTTGCTACCGTCAATAAGAATTTCCCCTGAATCCGAAACTTTAAGGGAATGCCCTTCATAAGCCGTTATTATCCTCTCATATAACGGAAGATTTTCAAGATTAAGTACGACAGTGGCACCCTTGGAAGGAATCCATACAGGTCCGTAATTGTCGCGTGTCCACTTGAAAGACTCCGCAAAAGGAAATATTGACATATAAGACTCCGGATAATCAGGCGGATATACATCCACGTTCTTTTTAACGCTCAGCACGTTTGAATATCCAGAAATCTCTTTAGCCATAGACTCAGTCAGCGGCATTTCCGGATAGCCGGGAATCTGCGCATTGTACCAGAGTTCAGCTTCATTGAGACCGAGTCTGTCAACATTCTTGGGGTTTATTCTCTGACCATTTGTAACCACTGTATAGGAATTCTGAATTCCAGGATATACATCCTGTCTTACCGAATTCACATACACATAGCCATCAATCACCTGAAGTGTATCTCCGGCTACAGCCACACAGCGCTTCACATAATGGTCCTTCTTATCCATCGGGCGGACCTTCACAGGACCGAATTCCGATATGGCCACCTTTCGTCCGATAGCACGGCAAAGCATATAATAATCTTCTGCCGGAGCCTTAGTCAGGACTGTGTCTCCATTTGGAAATCCAAAAACCACATAGTCTCCTCTTTTCACATTTCCAAAACCAGCCAGCCTTCTGTACTTGTTCTGTATGATTGTAGAATAAGACTCTCCTCCACTAGGCAGGATATTGTGGGTAAAAGGAACAGTCAGCGGAGTCTGTGGGACACGTGGTCCATAAGACAGTTTGCTGACAAAAAGATGGTCACCGGTCAACAGAGAACTTTCCATTGATGATGAAGGAATCTTGAAAGCCTGGAAAAAGAAAATATTGATAAATGTCACAACTATGACTGCAAAGACAATCGCGTCCAGCCAGTCAAGTATGAAATTATGCTTTTCACCTTCCTTGTAATATTTCTTCCAGAATACCCACTTCACCTTCTTTGTGATGTGGTGGTCGAAAATCACTCCGAGTCCGAGAAGCCACCAATAATTTCCGAGCCAGATAACCCACAAAAGATAGAGCAAGGCCCAAAATCCGAACCTCGTCCATTTATTGTGATAAAATTCCTTCCAGCTCATCATCTGCACGAATTATTTTACAGAGTTTATAATTGCCTCAAATGCCTGAGGATTATTCATGGCAAGGTCTGCAAGCACTTTGCGGTTCAGTCCGATATTCTGCTTTGAAATTCTGCCCATGAACTGGGAGTAAGTCATACCGTACTGACGTGCTGCAGCATTAATTCTCTGGATCCAAAGAGCACGGAAAGTGCGCTTCTTTGCTTTACGGTCACGATAAGCATAAGTAAGACCTTTCTCGTAGGTGTTCTTTGCTACTGTCCAGACATTCTTTCTTGAAAGAAAATTACCGCGGGTTCTCTTAAGAATCTTTTTGCGGCGAGCCCTTGAGGCTACTGCGTTTACCGATCTTGGCATAATTTAACTGTTTTATGGATACAGTGTCCTGTTTTAAGGAGCTTTTCAACTGCATTCCAAGTTTGACTTAATGTGTTTAAGAAAGATTAAATACCCAACAAAGCTTTGACTCTGTTCTCGTCTGACTTGTGGATAAGACCGAAATGAGTCAAATTCCTTTTCTGCTTTTTGGTTTTTTTGGTGAGAATGTGGCTTTTGTAAGCATGTTTTCTCTTCACTTTTCCCGTTCCGGTAAGCGTAAAACGCTTTTTTGAACCGGAGTTGGTTTTCATCTTTGGCATAGTTAAATTTTTTTAACTGTTAATAAATATATGTCATCCAAATCACTTGGACTACTTTTTCTTTACAGGAGCTATCATCATTATCATTCTCTTGCCTTCAAGTTTAGGCATCTGCTCTGCCCGTCCGTATTCTTCAAGTTCTACGGCAAAACGCAACAGCAACTTCTCTCCCTGATCAGCATAAATGATAGAGCGTCCTTTGAAAAAAACTGAGGCCTTAACCTTTGAGCCTTCCTGAAGGAACTCTGAGGCATGTTTGAGTTTGAACTGGAAATCATGCTCATCAGTATTAGGACCAAAGCGAATCTCCTTGATAACAATCTTCTGGGAATTCTGCTTCATCTCCTTAGCCTTCTTCTTCTGCTGATAAAGGAACTTCTGATAGTCAATGATTTTGCATACAGGAGGGTCTGCCTTCGCGCTTATCTCTACCAGATCAAGTCCCTGTTCATCAGCCATTTTCATGGCTTCTGTATAAGAGTACACGCCCTGCTCTTGGATATTGTCTCCGACAAGGCGAACTCTTGAGGCTGTGATTTCCTCATTAATTCTTAATCCGTCTTCGTCCTTTTTAGGTTTCGGGAACCTGCTGTCCGGACGTCCTGCACCGTTGTTCGGCCTTGGGCCGTTAAAGCGAGGTGCAGATGGTTTGAATGGTGCTGCGATAAAACTATCCTCCTAAAATTAAATTAATATAAATGCTATATAGAGTTTACGACAACTGCGCCTTGACCTCGCCGCTTACAAGAGCGATGAAATCCTCTACAGTCATAGTACCCTCATCTATTCCGCCCTGTCTTCTTACAGATACGGTATTGTTTTCAAACTCTTTTTCTCCTACGATAACAAGGAACGGTATTCTCTTTAACTCGCTCTCACGTATTCTTTTACCTATCGTCTCATTCCTGTCGTCAATAGCGGCGCGAATATCGGAATTATTCATCAAATCACAAACTTTTTTTGCATATTCCGAATATTTTTCGCTAACAGGAAGAATATTGACCTGATCTGGAGTAAGCCACAAAGGAAGCTTTCCTCCTGTATGCTCGAGGAGAACTGCAACGAATCTTTCAAGAGAACCGAAAGGAGCCCTGTGAATCATGATTGGACGGTGCTTCTTTCCGTCACTTCCAGTATATTCAAGTTCAAAACGTTCAGGAAGGTTATAGTCCACCTGTATCGTTCCAAGCTGCCACTTTCTGCCGATAGCATCCTTTACCATAAAGTCCAGTTTAGGTCCGTAGAATGCAGCCTCTCCTGTCTCTACTGTTGTTTTCAGACCTTTCTCTGCAGCGGCTTCAATAATTGCCTGCTCCGCCTTGGCCCAATTCTCGTCTGTTCCTATGTATTTCTCCTTATTGTCAGGATCACGCAGGGATACCTGGGCAATGTACTCATTGAAATTCAATGTTTTGAATACATAAAGGATAATATCGATAACCTTGCAGAATTCTTCCTTCAGCTGATCCGGACGACAGAAAAGATGTGCATCATCCTGAGTAAAGCTGCGTACCCTTGTAAGACCGTGAAGCTCTCCGCTCTGCTCGTAACGATAGACAGTTCCGAACTCTGCAAACCTGAGAGGGAGATCCTTGTAAGATCTTGGTTTCGAACGGTATATTTCACAGTGATGAGGACAGTTCATCGGCTTAAGCAGATATTCCTCTCCTTCCTGCGGAGTATGGATAGGCTGGAAAGAATCCTTTCCGTACTTTGCATAGTGTCCTGAAGTAACATAAAGATCCTTGTTTCCTATATGCGGAGTTATAACCGGCAAATAGCCGTATGACTTCTGGATTTTCTTAAGGAAATTCTCAAGTCTTTCTCTGAGTTCAGCACCTTTTGGCAGCCACAAAGGAAGACCCTGTCCTACTCTTGAAGTAAATGTAAAGAGCTCCATCTCCTTACCGAGCTTCCTGTGATCCCTCTTCTTCGCCTCTTCAAGCATTGCAAGATACTCATCCAGCATTGATTTCTTAGGAAAAGATATTCCATAGATACGGGTAAGCATATTGCGCTTTTCGTCACCTCTCCAGTATGCTCCTGCGATAGAAGTAAGTTTCACTGCCTTAATCACTGAAGTATCTCTCAAGTGAGGTCCGCGGCAAAGATCTGTAAACGAGCCATTGGTATAAAATGAAATGGTTCCGTCTTCAAGCTCGCCAATAAGTTCGCACTTATATTCGTCTCCCTTTTCAGTAAAGGTCTTCAATGCCTCTTCTTTAGAGACCTCCCTCCTGACAAACTGCTCTTTGCTGCGTGCAAACTCCATCATCTTGTCTTCTACGGCCTTGAGGTCTGCCTCGGAAATCTGCTTGCCTCCGAAATCGACGTCATAATAAAAACCGTTCTCAATAGCAGGGCCGATTCCGAATTTGACTCCAGGATAAAGAGCCTCGAGAGCCTGAGCAAGAAGATGTGATGAAGAGTGCCAAAAGACATGCTTTGCCTCTTCATCCTCCCATTTATGGAACTTTACAGAAGCATCTTCATTTATCGGACGCTCCAAATCATATATCGTACCCTTTCCAGTGGTATCGCCACTCGCCGTAACTGTTGCGGCCAGCACTTCTGAAGCCAGCCGTGGACTTATACTCTGTGCCACCTCATAGCCTGTCACTCCTTTCTCAAAGGATTTTACGCTACCGTCAGGAAATGTAATGTTTATACTCATAACTTTATTACTGATATCATAATTATCCAAAGACTGCAAAGGTACGAAAAATTTTCTATCTTTGTGCCATTCAATCTATCAAGTGTCAAAAACTGCAATGAAAGAAGAAATAAGCACAAAGGCAATATGGAACAAAGCCGGCATTTCAGGAGCTGCCCTCGGCCTTATATCAACGGCATTTATGTTTATAACTCAGGCAATGGGGACATCAGTAACAGGTTTCTGGGCTCTGGCCCTGTCTTCAGTGATGTGGGCGGCAAAATTCGGAGGATGCATCTGGCTTATGATGTTTTTCATGAAAAGACTTTGCAGGGAGTTTGACAATGTGACAGGAGCGGAGACTTTCAAATTCGGAATGGCTACGGCACTGCTCTCGGCGCTGATATACTCTGCCGCATATCTGGCCAATGTGACATTTATATTTCCTGATATAATCGAAGAGACATTCAATACAGTACTCCTGTCATCTGCAGGAATGCTTGACAGCAATTCAATGGCTATGATGGAAAAGATGCAGGAGAATTTCCCTCAGACCGCATTTTTCTCAAACCTGATATATTGTTTCCTGTATGGTACCTTACTGTCATCCATACTTTCAAGGATTATCCCTTCCAGAGACCCGTTTGCCGGATATGACTCAGGCAATCATAAAGACCAGGAATAATAGAATGTTTTCTTAATGATGGACAAGTTCAGTAAAGACATATCAATAGTAATTTCGCTGTTTAACGAGGAGGAATCAATCAAGGAGCTTGTTACCTGGATTGAGGCAGTGATGGATACAAATTCTCTCTCATACGAAATAATATTGGTCGATGACGGGAGTCGAGACCGTTCATGGGAGATTATATCTTTGATGTCACAGAAAAATGCATCAATACGCGGTATCTCGTTCAGGAGGAATTATGGAAAATCAGCAGCATTATACTGCGGATTCAAAGCTGCTGAAGGAAGGGTCGTAATCACTATGGATGCCGACCTTCAGGATTCTCCTGATGAAATTCCTGAACTCTACAGGATGGTTACAGAAGATGGATATGACATAGTATCCGGATGGAAAAAGCACCGTAAAGACAATACGGTAACCAAGAATCTTCCATCTAAGCTCTACAATGCCACAGCCCGTCTTATTACCGGCATAAAACTTCACGACATGAACTGTGGCCTGAAAGCTTATAAAAACGAAGTCGTGAAAAACATAGAGGTCTATGGAGAAATGCACAGATTTATCCCATACCTCGCAAAAAATGCAGGCTTTACGAAAATAACTGAAAAGCCCGTCCATCATCAAAAAAGAAAATACGGGAAGAGTAAATTTGGAATGAACCGTTTTGTCAACGGATTCCTTGACTTACTCTCAATCTGGTTTCTTTGTACTTTCGGCAAAAATCCTATGCACTTTTTCGGATTTACCGGAATCCTTACATTCCTGTCCGGAGGAATAATTGCCGTATGGCTGATTATATCAAAACTGATTGACCAGGCACACGGATTGAAATTCAGACCAGTTACGGACCAGCCTTTGTTCTATCTTGCCCTCGTAGCTCTGATAATAGGGGTAATGCTGTTTCTTGCCGGATTCATCGGGGAGCTTATATCCCGCAGCAACAGTGAAAGGAATAACTACAACATAAAAGATTCTATCAGGTAATCAGAGGAAGGACAGAGAGGGATGCAAGAACCTAACATATCTTAGTATTACATCCTTCTCCAGACTTTATTAATGACATAATCTGACATACTGTACGGACAATATTTTTTCCAGCCACATCAGGACGCATAGCATAATCAAGAGGCATTGGGGCAGAGATTATAGGCAATATAGCTGCAAAACCCATTGTTCCCGCCTCTTCCGGCACATCCACACATCCGGCGATTGCAGCTACAGGAATATTCTTTTCAGAGGCTCTATTCCGTACAGCTTCAGGCAACTTCCCCATTGCAGTCTGCATATCAATCTTGCCTTCTCCTGTAATTACCATATCACACCCTTCAATAATCTCATCAAACCCGACAGCATCCAGAACCATTTCCGCACCTGATACAAGGCGGGCATGCAGGAAAGCGAGGATTCCTCCGCCCAAGCCACCTGCCGCTCCGGCGCCTCGCATACAGGAAACATCTGTCCCGCAATGACTGAGAATAATATTTGCGAATGACCTGAGGCCGTTGTCAAGAATCCGTGTCATAGCAACATCCGCACCTTTCTGCGAAGCGAAAACATACGCCGCACCTTCAGGACCGCAAAAAGGCGCGGACACATCACATGCCAAAAGAAAATCTGCATCAAAAGCTTCCGGCAACACCCTGGAGTCATCTATGGAAGCTATTTTCCCGAGTGAAGAGCCTTTTCCTGGCAGGGATTGTCCGTCCGCATCAAGAAAGCGGAAACCAAGCGCAGCAAGCATTCCTGTACCGCCGTCATTTGTCGCACTTCCACCTATGCACATAAGCAGTTTCCTGCATCCGCGCAGAAGGGCATCTTTGACAAGGAGACCTGTTCCATAAGTAGAGGTCTCAAGAGGATTGCGTTCTCTTTCTCCAAGAAGAGTCAAACCACTTGCTGCGGCCATTTCTATGACAGCTGCAAGACTTCCATTGTCTTCATATAATCCGTACTGCGCCACAATCTGTCTGCCAAGCGGATCTTCCGTATCAACATCAACAAACGTCCCTCCGAGGCTTTTTATGACTGCAGCCGCTGTCCCCTCTCCGCCGTCAGCGACAGAGACACACTTCACATTACATTCAGGGAATACTTTACGGATACCTGACCTGATATAACCTGCCACCTCATCTGAAGTCAACGATCCCTTAAAAGAATCAGAGGCCACTACTATTGTTTTCATTGTGCCAGCCTAATTATTTGAGCTATGTTTTTATTTCCCGACTACATGCAATTCTATACATGAGGGCATATTCCTCTGATGGTAAGCCCTTATGGCTGTTTTTGTATAGTCAGATTCTTCTGAATCATAAATATTGGCTATAAATCTTTGCGGATTCATATCTATCAACGGAAACCAGCTGCTTTGTATTTGAACCATCACCTTGTGACCAGGCAGAAACCAATGTGCCACATCAGGCATATCAAAGCATATCAATTCTGCTTTACCGGGACGCATAGGAACAGGTCGCTCAAATCCTTTCCGGTAACGGGCACGAAAAACATCCCCTCTTACAAGCATCTGATACCCTCCCATCATATAATCCGGATCAGGCAACTTTTCTGCTATTTCTGAAGGATAGGCAAAATCATCAGGATAAACGTCAATAAGTTTGACGACAATATCCATATCAGATCCGGTGGTTTCGCAATAAATCCTTACAGTCACAGGACCTTCCACTTTCAGTGTATCCTCAAGTACTTCAGTAGAAAATGTTAGAACATCAGGCCGTGATGATGCAAACCGCTGGTCTGCACACATATAATCCCTGTTACGTGACTTTTGAGCTTTCCAGTAATACGGGACGGGTCTTGCAGGATCAGATATATATTCTGAAAAAGATTTCTTATTATCCGGGAGTGAATAAGACAATACTCCGTTATCAGAAAAATAAAGACTAAGAGTACCTGATGCCTTAGGAGGCCAGGTATCGTAAGTTTCCCATCCTGCATCCTGCACACCAGATGGCATCACATATACTGGTTCCGGCTTTTCTCCTTTTCCTTCAAGATAATAACTGAAGAACGGATATTCCAGATTACTAATATAATATTCTGAGAAACCTTCACCAAACCATACCTGACCAAGGTTAGTATAACGTACATTATGCCAACCTCCGTGATACCACGGTCCATATATAAAGTGCAAATCTGTTGCCGGAGATTGCTCCTTTATCAATTTAAATGTATTTATAGCTCCATAACAATCATCCGTATCAAAGGAGCCGCCTACTACTAAAACTGCAGGTTTTATATCCTTTAAATGAGGAGCAGGCGTTCTTGCTTTCCAGAAGTCATCATAATCAGGATGGCGTCTGATTTCATTCCAAAATGACAATGTATCAGAAAATGTTTCAGTAACTTCCTTAAACGTTCTGTTATGCATAAAAAAAGAATACAAGTCACCTTCAGACTGAGCTGCAGTAGGAGGAGCGACAGTTGCAGGATTTTTCTGATACCTGTAAAAACCGCCCCCGAATGAATATGTATCGGCCAGCATCAGTACTCCGTTATGATGTGCATCATCACCCATGTACCAGTCAAGAATAGGTGCCTGAGGAGAAACCGCCTTGACTGCAGGATGACCGGACAATGCAGCCAATGTTGCATAAAATCCCGGATATGAAACACCCGTGACACCAACTGACCCGTTAAAATAAACATTATGCAAAAGCCATTCTACAGTATCATATGTGTCAGATGCCTCATCAGTCTGAGAAAGTTCTTTGTCGGGCATAAAAGGTCTTATATTCTCATAAACGCCTTCACTTAGAAATCTGCCTCTGACATTCTGCAGTACCACGACATAACCTCTTTCAAGATATGGACGGAATTTCTTCCTTAAATTAGAAGAAAAACCAAGTTGTCCATATGGACCTACAGAATAGGGTGTACGCATCATTATAAGCGGTGCAGCCGAATCTTCTATCCCACTTCTGGATTTATTTTCTAAAGGTTCGTATATAGCTGTAAACAAAGATATACCGTCACGCATAGGTATCATGACTTCTCTTTTAGAATAATTGTCAGCCAACCATTTGTCATCAATCCCAGAGGCTGATAGATTAACAAAAGACGTTAAAAGAAAAAATAAAAAAACAAGTATTGAAAATTTCATCGCACATTTTTTTCGAATATACAAAAAATGAAAGAAAATCAAGAAAGACAAGAAGAAAACTGCAATAACATATAAACAGAAGTGCCGGGAAATAATATAAAAAAAGAGTCCCGGAGAAGTAATTTC
>CALADR010000218.1 GCA_937890845.1 uncultured Bacteroidales bacterium
GAAAAGTCTTCTACCTGTATAGATAATATTTCTCGGCTATTTTACGGAAAGGCTCAGCATCTTTTCTCCAATAATCTTCTATATCAGAGAACATATAACTGCGTCCGAATGTCTTGCGGACATAATCACTGCCACAAACCTTGTCGAACAGGCCTATTCCCGTAGCCATTTCAAAAGCCCCTTTATCCGGATACAACCTTGCCACTGCCTGCATTACATAAAACTGCACCTCAGTCACAGCTGCAGCATTGTAGTCAGTAAAGAAATACTGGACACCCTTGACAAGCTTTCCTGCCGAACGTCCCGAAAAGGGCTTGAAGTAAATGGTGCGGAAAGCAACTCCTGGAAGTCTGTATGAATCAAGAAGTTCCTTAAGTCTTTCGGCATCAAGCCACTCCGCGCCGAAAACCTGAAACGGCAGCGTATATCCGATTCCTATATTTAGAAAGCCGTAAAGTTCACCGCAAAGCCCGGATGCAGGATATCCTACAGCGGCATCTGCTGAAGGAATGTTAGGGGAAGGAAGAACCCATGGAAGTCTGGTATCAGAATAAAGCATATCACGCCTCCAACCCTCCATCGGAACTACTGTAAGACGGCATTGTGCCGGCTTCTGCCTGCCTGTCTGACCGCAGTTCATACCCTCGCTGTTGATAAGGAGAGCCACTTCACCAGGCGTAAGTCCGTATATATAAGGTATTTTATACTGACTTACAAAAGAAAAGAACCCTGGCTCTACATAAGGTCCCTCTATCTTAAGACCGCCAAGAGGATTTGGTCTGTCCAGCACTACTACTTCTATCCCCTTTTCAGCACATGCCTCCATCACAAGTCCGAGCGTGCTGATAAATGTATATGACCGCACTCCTACATCTTGAATATCATATACCATGACATCCACACCCTCCAACATCTTTGGAGTAGGCTTGCGTGTAGCCCCGTACAGAGAATATACCGGAAGTCCTGTAGCACTGTCCCTGCTGTCAGATATCTTCCCGCCAGCGTAAACATCACCCCTTACACCATGCTCTGGTCCGTATAATGCTACAAGATTGACTTCAGGTGCATTAAAAAGAATATCTATAGTTGACCTGAGATTCCTGTCTACGCCACTGGGATTGGTAACAAGCCCCACTCTTTTTCCTTTCAGACAGTCAAAACTCCTTTCAGCAAGTACTTCTATTCCAGGCTTTACTATATCCCGTGACTGTCTTTTAGGTCTGGCCTCGGATGTCCATGAACAAATTGCAGCAACAGCAATAATAGCTGTTGCCGCAATTATAAATTTCCTCATATATCCCTTACACATTACTACAGATTCATAATCTTTCCTGTAAACATGAAATTACCTGTCACATTGTCCGTAATAGCAAATAGGAAAGGTCTGTTAACCACGACAGAAGGAACTGCAGCAGGAGGATTTACAGAAGTCAGCCTGACTCCGACACTAGTGACAGCAGCAGCCTCTGATCCTGCCTCATTCACTTCTATAAAGCATTTCTGCTTGATTTCGTCCACGGCAATGTTTGAAGATGATATGCCTCCAAGATCTGCAGAACCTGAAAATACTTTCTTTACACCAAGAGCAGCAAAGGTACTGTTAAGTACCGATGTAGTCTCCATCTTGAATTTAGGCATTTTCAATGATATCTTTTTCTCTGTCATACTCTCACGTGCCTTAAGATAAGTCTCTTCATTAAGGTATGGAAGAATATCATCAACAGATATTTCCGGAGATGGAAGCATTACCAGCATCGAGTATTTCCCTCCTGAATAAGGAAGTGCAACCAGCTGGGCTCCCTGATACTCAGCATACGGGAAGACATCTTTTGCATACATGAAAGGAACATTTCCTTCTTTCTTCGAGCCATAAAACACATCATCAGATGTAAGTTTGACATTGAATTCCCTCTCCCATGGTGCCTTGAAATACAGTGCATTGATAAGAAACATAACCATATCCTGGCCGATAGCGTCAACGATGGTAGGAATCTTTCCTTCAGTTTTCTCACTGCACCAGCGGTTTATTGCATCTGCGGCTTCCGGACTTGAGAAATCAAGGTTGGAAACCTCAGATGCGTACTTTCCGGACAACAGATTCAGATATGCCGGCTTAACCTGGAATCCCTTCCTTATCCATACAGAATTGGCAGTCCTTACATCAACGGCAGTGTCAGCTGCAGGGGCATAGGCAGTAAAATCCAGTCCGTTCAAGGCTGCATCCAATTCTGTCCTTGTCTGTCCTTCAGACCCTTCTGAAAGCATCGAAAGTGCGACACCTGCACTATATGGAGAGACAAAAACATTTTCATCCTTATCTTTCTGAGCAACAGCATTTTTAAAGAATGACAACGAATAATCCACTACAGATCCTTCCTTCAAAGGAGCATTCCTATGCTGCCCGCAACTTGCTGCCGAAAAGACCGCAGCAAACGCCAGCATGGCCAAAAATATCTTTTTCATACTATACTGTTTTTAAATAAGCCAAAAGACAAACTTAATTATTTTCCGGTAAACGACAAAAACATTTGAGGGTGACAAGAAATCAATTTATCGTCACCCTCCCATCATTACAACGCTTACTAAATACCAATATTTATATCATAAGACAGCACACACCGTTTACTTTGTCCATCCGGCAGTCCAGTTGTCATCTACTGAAACAGCTCCGCAACCATCAAATTTTCCTATATATTTACCAGTGAAATCAAATCCCTTGTATCCTGACTTGTTGCCCTGAGCGGATGCAAATACCGAGTTGTCATATTTTCCTGATCCGAGCTCGTTTGTCACCTCACCTGAAATAAGTGTGTTGGTAATAGAGGATTTGCCATTATCGAAAGAAGCTACTGTCTGCTCTGTTTCAAGGGTTATCGGCTTTGGTTTTCCTGTCACAAGAGCGTAGCTGAGTTCTACCTGTGTACCTGCACGGAGGCGGATTCCACGCTTGTTGTCAGCACTGTTGTTTCCTATGAAAGTAGCATATTTGATTACCGGATGAGCCACCGGAGCAGCATCATTGTTCTTTCCGTTGTTGTCACATTCCATAAGGCAGTCGCACTCTGGAACACTCTGGTAAGCTACTATATACTCAGCCTTTCCGTTCCATCCTTCTGTCCAGTCAAAAGAGTCGTCAGTACAGTTTTCCACAATACAGTGGTCGATGTTTACAGATCCTCCGAAGAATTCTATACCGTCATCCGATCCGTCTTTAATCTGAATATTATGAAATGGAAGTACCGTTTCCGACGCCATAAAGAGATATTCCGTTTGCCTCATGCTCTGAATCGAGTGCATATCCGGAGTATTCTATACAGATATATTTAAGGACACCTGAATTGTCATTCTCGACATTTCCTCCGTAACTTGCATTTCCGATCTCAGACTTGTTACCTGAACCGGCATTGGAGTGCGCCTTACCGCAAATATGGAGACTTCCTGTAAGGCTGTTAAGAAACTGTTATCTGCAGCAAAATATAGCACATCAGCTGTCAAGAGAGGACCCTTTTCCTGGCAAAGTATGTCACGGCAGCAGTTGCAGCACAGCAGATAATGACCATCCAGAAAAATCCCACATAGCCTAAAGCCTCCTGCAGATAGCCCGCAACCATCCCTGGAAGCATCATACTCAGGGCCATAAATGCAGTGCAGAGTGAATAATGAGATGTCTTGAACTCTCCTTCAGAAAAATGTATAAGATAAAGCATATAGGCAGTAAAGCCGAATCCGTATCCGAACTGGTCCAGCATCACGCAAAGGCTGACAGTCAGAAGACTGTCCGGCTGAGCCATACTCATATACACGAATACCAGACAAGGCAGTGTTATGCTTGCCGCCATAGGCCACAGAGACTTTTTCAGTCCCCATCTGGCAGCTGCCATTCCTCCTAATATTCCTCCTGCGGTAAGAGCAGCCACTCCGACAGTGCCGTAAGCTATTCCTACATTTTCTGTCGAAAGGCCGAGTCCTCCTGCTGAAACAGGGTCAAGCAGGAACGGATTCATCATTTTAACTAAAAATGCCTCAGGCAGACGGTAAAGAAGCATAAACAGAATCGCTGTCCATACATACGGCTTCTTGAAAAAAGTAGAAAACGTCCTTCCGAAATCCCGGAATATCTCAGAAGCGGAGCGTATATGCTCACATGCCGACTTTTCAGAACGGGGAAGGATGAAAATATGGTAAATAGCAGTCGCACCGAAAAGCACAGCTGAGAAAAGAAGCGTTACTGTCCATGCCCTGGGAATGTCCGCATACCTCGTCTCCAGCACTCCGGCAATCACTACAAGCACCCCCTGTCCGAAAATCGATGCCAGTCTGTAAAATGTACTCCTGATTCCCACAAAGAACGACTGCTGCGTCCTGTCAAGTGCGAGCATATAATACCCGTCAGCAGCAACATCGTGGGTGGCGGAAGCAAAGGCCGTCACCCAGAAAATCACGAGTGTCAACGCAAAAATCGGAACAGGAGTCTTTCCTTCAGAAATTATTTCCTGCGAAGGATGGGGAAGGGACAGTGCAGCAAATGCAAATGCTGCCGCTATGATGACCTGCATGGAAACTATCCACCATCTTTTAGTACGTATAATATCCACGAAAGGGCTCCAAAGAGGCTTTATGGTCCATGGAAGATAGAGCAGACCCGTGTACATGGCAATATCACCATTGGACATCCCCATCTTCTTGAACATTATCACCGATATGACATTGACTACAAAATAAGGTATTCCTTCGGCGAAATACAATGTAGGAATCCAGCTCCATGGATTCCTGGATATTCTATCTGCTACAGACATAGGCAAATTAATAATTATTGTCCGTATCGGGGCCCGAAACTTCAGTTCCACGGTAGTAATGAGCTAAAATCTCCCGGTAGCCATAACCCTCAGAAGCCATTACAGCGGCACCTATCTGGCAAAGCCCCACACCGTGTCCCCATCCGGAGCCGTGAAAGATTACTTTTCCATCCCGGAACTCTGCTTCAAACGCAGAACTCTTGAGATGTGTTTCCGAAAGCAATTTCCTTATTTCCAGTTCCTTACCCACAATAAAAGAATCTTCGCCACCTTCTATCAGAAGTTCATATATTCTTCCTGAACCTCCCTTTTTCAAAGGTTTAAGAGATTTCAGCTGTCCTATATTGCGTCCGCTTTTCCTTGATATAAGAGAAGATATCTCATCAATTCCGTACTCTTCGGTCCAGCGGTAAAAATCAGGAGTCTCCTGATCATAATCATTAAGAACCTGCGCTATAACCTCCCTTGAAGGATTGCTGCAGAAAGGATCTCTGCCTCCGTCACTGTCAGGAATACTCTGAAGATAATCATAATCAACATCCTCCCAGCATACCGAGAAACGCTCGGAAATGCCCCCGCAACATTTTGAAAAGCGTGCATCACATATTTTACCGCCATATGACAACACCTCGCCCCATGTAGCATCGACAGCCGCCTTTACAGTATCACCTGCAGCCCGTGTAAGTCCCTGATAACGCTGGCAATGGTCATCAGCACACACATCGAAAGACCTGTGGTCCTGATGTCCGTACCACTTTATAACTCTGTCCAGGGACGTAGAATTTTCGCTCCCGGCACCTTGTCCCGACCTGCCACTCCCGGCATCTGCAACCCCTTGCAATGCCACATCAAGATAAGTGACCAAAGAAGGAAGGTTATATATCCCCTCTGGAACAGATTTGCCGTCCGGGCCTTTAAACTCTCCGGATACATCACGCCTGTGCCTTCTCTCCAGAAGAGACATCAGCCATGATCTTGAAATTACCGCATGAGCCTTAAGAAATTCAAGCGAAGACGTGGATTTCATTTCAGAAGAGATGACACTGAGCAGATAGTCTTCCACTCCTATGACATTTACAGCGACAAGCCTGTCTTTTTCAACAATTATTTTCAGAGCTC
>CALADR010000219.1 GCA_937890845.1 uncultured Bacteroidales bacterium
GCAAACAAAAGAAATACGGGAGGTAGAATATGGCAGTAAAATCTTCATTCAAGAATATGGTACTTTGCCTGCTGGTCATCTGTCTTGTGAGCTCGTCACTACTTGCAGTTATCTATGCACTTACCAAGGCTCCTATTGAAGCAGCTGCTTTGGCAAAGACCAACAACGCCATAGCCCAGGTAGTGCCTGAGTTCGAAGGCGAGCCAGTAAAGGCACAGATAAGCCTTGACGGTAAAGACTATACATATTATTCAGTATCGAAGTCCGGTTCTGTTGCTGGATATGCCATTATGGCTTCTTCTACAGGATTCGGAGGAGCTCTCAGTCTAATGGTAGGAGTTACAGCTGAAGGAGTGGTCTACAATACTTCAGTGCTTGCACAGAGTGAGACACCTGGTCTTGGTGCAAAATGTACTGACCCTTCGTTCTCTGACCAGTTCAGGAATTTCAATCCTTCAGAGAAAAAACTGCAGGTCAAGAAAGACGGAGGTGATGTCGATGCCATTACCGCATCTACCATCACATCAAGGGCTTATGTGGCAGCTATCCAGACTGCTCTGAATGTTTATCAGGCTATTAAGACGGAAGCTAAATAATTAAGGAGACATATTATGGGAAAATTACAGCTTATAACTAAAGGAATAATAAAGGAGAATCCAACCTTTGTCCTTATTCTCGGTATGTGTCCTACTCTGGCCACTACTACTTCTGCAGTCAACGGAATGGGAATGGGTCTTGCTACCATGTTTGTGCTCATCCTCTCCAATATTGCTATATCCGCAGTTGCGCCTTATATACCGGACAAAGTCCGCATACCTTCATATATCGTGATAATTGCAGCCTTTGTGACTGTTCTTCAGTTTATTATGCAGGCTTATACTCCTGCTATGTACGAGACTCTCGGTCTGTTCATTCCGCTTATCGTTGTGAACTGTATCGTCCTCGGACGTGCTGAGGCTTTTGCAAACAAGAACGGTGTCATTGATTCCGCACTTGACGGTCTGGGTATCGGTCTTGGCTTTACCATGTCGCTTACAATCCTCGGTCTTGTACGCGAGATTCTTGGAAGCGGCTCCGTATTCGGTTTCAAATTCATTTCAGGTGATGGTATTCTGGCTTTTGTCCTTGCACCGGGAGCATTCCTCGCATTGGGCTACCTGATTGTCATCTTCAGGAAACTCACTTCTAAAAAGTAACAGGCTATGGAGTATATATTGATTATAATATCAGCGATATTTGTAAATAATATCCTGCTTTCACAGTTTCTTGGAATATGTCCTTTCCTGGGCGTTTCCAACAAGCTGAGCACTGCTGTCGGAATGTCGGGTGCCGTGTGTTTTGTGATTACGCTGGCGACACTGGTGACATATCTTATACAGTACTACGTTCTGGTGCCTTTGCATATAGAGTTTATGCAGACCATATCGTTCATTCTGGTGATTGCAGCTCTTGTCCAGATGGTGGAAATCGTGTTGAAGAAGATCAGCCCGTCTCTTTATCAGGCTCTTGGAATCTTCCTTCCTCTGATTACTACCAACTGTGCTGTTCTCGGTGTTGCCATCATCGTTGTGACCAAAGAGTTTACTTTTGGAGGAGAGCCTCATATGCTTAACCTTGCAGAGTCTATAGTTTATGCATTTGCCACATCTGTCGGCTTCGGTGTAGCTATGGTACTGTTTGCAGGTCTGAGAGAGCAGCTTGCCTTGAACAAAGTGCCAAAGCCTTTCAAAGGTATTCCTATCGCGCTTGTGACAGCTTCTATTCTGGCTCTCGCGTTTATGGGATTCTCAGGTATGGTATAGTCTGAAAAGTATATGGACAACATATTGAATAAAAAACCCGGGTCTGCCGCAGAATGGTGTGACCTGGGTTCTCTTTATAGAAGGGAAGGTAAATTCGGTGAGGCGGTAAATGCTTTCAGAAAGGCTGCCGCCATTGCATCAGAAGAAGCTGAAAGTGGAGTAATCTCCATTGAAGAACGTGATGCCATATGCAGTCGTGCCGAGGCGTCAGTTGAGCTTATAGCACGTATCACAGGCTTCGTCAACAAGGATCTGATGAATCCCTAAAATCTGTATCTTACGGAAAGTGAAGGTATGAATCCCATCATTCCGTAGTTGTAGAATCCTGTTTTCCTGTAGCCGTTGAATTTTCCTGTGTGGAAGCCGAAATAAGGTCTGATATCAACTGACAGCTGCAACGGGAACCAGAAAGTATATTCAAGACCTATCTGTCCGGTAAAAGCCATCATAAATCCTTTTCCGGCCGGATGGGTTTTGATTTTATGCATTATTTCCTTGTCATCTTTCCAGTGTTTTAAATAAGTCATTCTGTCTGAAGTGTATCCGAGTGCAAGTCCGGGACCTGCATAAATGCCCCAGGAGCCTCTGTCTGTCCATGCAGGCTTGGCAAATACAAAGTTATATGACGCTTCTGCTATAAATCCCGGTCCTCCGTATCCGAAATCAAGACCAAGGTCAGCGGCAATGAAGTCTTTTCCTATTGAATGCTGGTATGAGGCTTCAAGACCTTTCCCTCCTATTCTTATACCTATTGCCCTTGGTTGTGCGCTTGCGCATATTGCAGTCATCACTGTCAGGCCGGCAGCGACAAGTAGTTTGGTTAAAAATCTGGAAAGTTTCATATTAAATAAGTTTAATTATACATATACCAGTCCCAAATATAATATTTTCTTATAATTAATGGTAAGTAAACGGATAAAAGAAAAAGAGGATCACATTTGATTGATGTGACCCTCTTTTTCTATATCCGATTTAAATCTGTCAGATATATTTTTAGAATCTGTAGCGCACGCTGAGTGAAGGACAGAAACCATATAGTCCTCCATTGTAGAATTCAGCATGGTGATGTCCTGCCCATACTCCGATCTGAGGCCTGAGGTCGAATGACAACTGCAGCGGGAACCAGAAAGTATATTCAAGACCTATCTGACCTGCAATTGCAAAGGCGAAATCGTCAAAGCTTGTACTGATTGCAGCACCGGGACCTGCATAGAATCCCCATTCTCCTCTTGCTGTCCAAGCAGGCTGGGCTATCATAAAGTTGTATGTAGCTGTAATGTTAAATCTGTCATCGGTAAAAAGTCCGAGAGTAGCCTCTACAAAGTCAGCTCCTCCTACCTCATGCTGATATGAGGCTTCAACTCCATAAGTGAATCTTGCACCGATTGCTCTCGGCTGTGCGGCAGCTGCGATGGAAATACCAAGCGCCAATACTGCAATGGCTAAAATCTTTTTCATAAATATTGTAATTAGTATTGTAATGTTCAAAACGCGGAAACAAATATAAGTCGTTTTTTGCAAAATGTAGCAATAAAACTGCCTGAATGTGTATTTTGTGTCATTTGAATTGCTATATTTGTCCCTTACGAATATTTTAAAGTATATTGATTATGGAAGGACAGAATCCTCAGATCGGTTCACAGAACGGAAAACTAAAGACTGTAGTATATGTAATGGTGGCAGTAGCCGTCATCCTGGCTGCGGCTCTGGCATATATATGGTTTGAAAGGACATCTCTTGTAAATGACCTTAAAGTGGAAAAGGAAGATCTGACAGCACAGATGATTGCGCTTCAGAATGATTACGCGACATTGTCTTCAGATTATGATACTATCAACTCGCAGCTGGATTCATCCAGAGAGGAGGTTTCTCAGCTTATTGAGAGAATAAAGAAGACAGATGCTACAAACAGGGCCAAGATGCGCCAGTATGAAAAGGAACTTGGAACTCTCAGAAGCATCATGAGAAGCTACATCGTCCAGATAGATTCTCTAAATACTTTGAACCAGAAACTTACTGCAGATGCAGCAGCAGCCCGTAAGGAGGCAGCTGAAAGCAGACGCAAGTCAGCAGAACTCAGCAAGACTGTAGAGGATTTGTCGGGACAGGTAGCCGTAGGTTCAGTAATCAAGGGCAGAGGACTCAGGCTTGAAGCATATAACAGTTCCAATAATATTACAGACAGAAGCAGCCGCGTAGTACGTCTCATGGCATCGCTAAGCCTTACAGAAAATGAGCTTGCTCCCAGGGGGCCTGTTCGCGTGTATATACGAGTAAAAGGACCGGACGGAATTCTGCTTACGAATGAAAACCAGAAGACATTCACTTACAACGGCGCTCCGCTTATCTGTTCTGCATCCCGTGAAGTGGATTATCAGGGAAAGGATGTTGAACTCAGCATATATCTGAACGGAATCTCTGAGTTTGTCAAAGGAATTTATACCGTTGAGGCCTATACCGAAAATGCTCTTCTCGGAACGGCTGAACTGATGCTCAGATAAGGCGTGATATATATTCATATACCTTTCTGCGACAGTTTCTGCACATATTGTGACTTTTATTCTGAAGTTACAGGTGGCAGGTCTTATGACGGTTTTGTTTCATCTCTGTGCAAGGAAATTGAGACAGAAAAGGAAAGTATTGATAAAGAGGAGAATACTCTTTATATAGGAGGCGGTACACCATCAGTATTGCCTCTTTCTGCTTTTTGTGCTATTGGAGATCTTCTTGGCAGGGACTTTTCCGAGTATACTGTAGAGGTTAATCCAGAAGATATTGTGGCAAATGGCAGAAGCTATATTGAAGGACTTACGGGCTTAGGTGTAAACCGTATAAGTATGGGAGTACAGTCCTTTGACGATAAAATGCTTAAGTGGATGAACCGACGCCATGATTCTGATACCGCATTGAAAGCATACGGAATATTACGTGATTCAGGTGTTGGAAACATAAGCATTGATCTTATTTTCGGTATTGCACATTTGGATGACGGTCTTTGGCGCAGGACTGTGGAAAAAGCAATATCCATCAAGCCTCAGCATATTTCAGCATATCAGCTTTCAATAGAACCGGGAAGTGCACTGGCAGGTATGGTCAGAACAGGAAAATATACTGAAGCTGAAGAGTCTAAATGTCGCAGACAGTATGATATTTTATGTTCAATGCTTGCAGACGCAGGATACAGACATTATGAAATTTCCAATTTTGCCATTCCAGGTTACGAGGCTATGCATAACAGTGCCTATTGGCGTCATGTTCCGTATCGTGGTTTTGGTCCCGGAGCCCATTCTCTGGATGTTGAAGGAGGTAATTATATCAGAAGCTGGAATCTCCCTAATCTTGGGAAGTATGTTGCATATTACGGAAATTCTGAAGGCTGTGGCAATGAAAAAAAGAATACTTGTCATAGATATGATTCCATCGCTCTGTCTGATGTAAGGCAGTCTGAAGTGTTGAATTCAGAGCAGATTGCGATAGAGAAAATCATGCTCGGTTTAAGGACTGATTCCGGAGTATGCCGGGACATTCTTGATACAGTTTCAGAACGAGGCAGGCTTGAAACCCTGATTGGAAAAGGTATGCTTGTTCCAGTGCCTGACAATCCGTTGTTTGTACGTATTCCGGAGAATTGTTTTTTCATATCTGACAATATAATAGCAGACCTTATCTGACATGAGGCAGGGCTGGTATCTCAAGTAACTTTCAAAAACTGTTTGAATATAGCAAATAAAAAAGAGCGATAAGGTTCTGGAGGAGATTCACTCTGGACCAATATCGCTCTTAATTTAGAAGTTGCTTGAACAAATTTTCGAACAACTTATAGATGTAAGTGTTTCTATCTCATGCTGATGCGGTGACTTACAGGTTCCATTACGAATGTGAATTCATAATTTCCATAATGCAGCCTGTATTTCTCCATTGGCATTGCTCCCCAGCTGTCAATACAGCCAAGCCCCATCTGTACTTTGTCCAAGCATATGTTTGTGAGGCCGTTCTTCACCAAGTCTGCCGGATGTCTGTTGTCTTTTGCCGGACCGTCATCCAGGGTCTCAATGCTGTATTCAAGTGCTGAGGCAGAGAACTGTGCGTCACTGCGGAAAAGGAGTCCATTTCCTGATATATCGAGTACAGACCACCATCTCAATCCAGCCTTAGTACCGGTTTCCTGTGGTCTGATATATGGATAGAACTGTTCTTCAACGCTTTGTCTGTACAGACCGGTGAGGGCTGCATGCTGTCTGTCAGCATAGTTTTCGAAAGGACCTTTTCCGTAGAATTCTATCCTGTCGTAGGACTGAGGCATTTCTAGTCTCAGTCCGAACCTATAGAGTTCTGAAATATCTGTATTGCTGCCTGCTGTCATCTTTTGAGTCACTTTTACGCTTCCGGCATTGTTTACAGTATATTCCATACTGAGTGATGATCCTGTTTCAGGCATCGTGTATGAAGCTGAAACTATTGCCATTCCGTCTTTTATTTCATGCTTCAGGGATTCAAGTCTGATTTCAGGATTTTTCCATACATTATACCTGTTTTGTAGGGTTGCTCCGTAGTCGTTGTCGGTTCCTGCTCTCCAGAAATTAGGCCTTATAGTGCTTCCGTCTGCCAGAAGATCCTTCCCGTTATGTCTGTAGAGTGAAATATATCCGTCTTTCTTGTTGAACTCGATGCGGAAATTCTCACCGGTAAGGATAAGGTATCTTTCATCGTTGTCTGCAAATGACGGAGTCACAATGGCTTCATTGCTGCGTGAAATGTTGGCAATACCTGCATCATATCTGTAATCTGTCAGCGGCAGCTGGTTGTAAGCTACTGTAAATCCTGCAGGAAGCAATGTTTCAGACTTTTTCAGTCTGAAGTAGATGTTGAGCATCCACTCTTTGTCGTCACAAACCATATCCCTGTCATAGTCCAATGCTATTTCAACGGTCTCCTGAGGTCCTGCATTCAAATCTGTTACAGAACCTTCCTGCATTGTAACTCCTTCAGCAACAAGCTGCCAGTCAAGTCTGTAGGCGGAAAGGTCGCGGAAGAAATTCTCATTGTATATTTTTACTGTACCTTTTTTCAGGTCTGCATCACTTGCCCAGACTGACTGATATATGTGTGCAACTTCATGGGCATGTGGATTCAGCACCCTGTCAGGGCTGATAAGGCCGTTGTTGCAGAAATTCTGGTCTTTATCCACATCATACCTGTTGAAATCACCGGCATATCCGTAAATGCCTTCTCCTCGTGAGTTCTTCCATCTGCAGGACTGGTCTACGAAATCCCATATGAAACCTCCCTGATATGAAGGGTATTTTCGTATCAGATCCCAGTATTCTTTGAACCCACCCTGTGAATTACCCATTGCATGGGCGTATTCGCACTGGATTAGAGGTCTGTCAGGGTTGCTTTCGCAATATCTGACTGCACTGTCGTAAGGCATATACATAGGGCAGTAAATGTCTGTAAACTCATTGTCTCCGGCACGTTCGTATTGTATTGGACGTGAAGGATCTTCTGCTTTAATCCATTGGTAGCATTTTTCGAAATTAACTCCGAATCCGGCTTCGTTGCCCATTGACCATATTACGATAGAAGGGTGGTTGAAACCTCTCTGTACGTGTCTCTGGTTCCTTTCCAGATGGGTGAGCTCGTATAGAGGGAATTTTGACAGGCTCTTTTCATCATAGCCCATTCCGTGAGATTCTATGTTGGCTTCTGCCACTACATAAAGTCCGTATTTGTCGCAGAGCTCATACCAGTAGTTGTCATCAGGATAGTGACAGGTGCGTACTGCGTTGATGTTCATCTGTTTCATCCTCAATACGTCCTGTAGCATCCTTTCGCGTGATATTACATATCCTCCGTCAGGGTCGAGCTCGTGTCTGTTTGCACCTTTGAAAAGAACAGGCTGTCCGTTTACAAGTACTTGTCCGTTTTTCATCTCCACTTTCCTGAATCCGACCTTCACAGGGATTGTTTCTCCGCTTCCTTTTACAGAAGTAGTAGCTGTAAGTGTGTAGAGGTAAGGTGTTTCTGCTGTCCATTTGGCAGGAGAAACTACTTCGAGAGATATTTCCTGCCTGCCTTTTTTGCCTGCAATTTCTCGAGTGGCTACAGTTTTGCCGTCATGGTCGCTGAGAGTCAGGGCTACATTGCAGTTTCCTGTAAGGTCAAGGACAATGTCCAGATGTCCGTTATCGTAACTGCTGTCAAGGTCAGGAGTGATGCGGATATCCTGGATCCTCGTCTTTTCGCGAGAGTAAAGGTAGCTGTCGCGGGCTACGCCTGAATATCTGAAAAAATCCTGGTCTTCGAAGTATGAACCGTCGCACCAGCGGAATACTTGGAATGCGATCAGATTCTTTCCTGGTTTTACGAATTTGGTGATATCAAATTCAGCTTCGAGTTTGCTGTCTTCGCTGTATCCTACAAATTTTCCATTTACCCAGAGCGAAATATTGGATGTCACACTTCCGAAATGGATGAAAATGTCTTTGCCGCTCCACTCTGCAGGGACAGTTATTTCTCGTCTGTATGATCCGACATGGTTTTCCTTTACAGGGACTTCAGGCGGATTGCTTGCAAACTGGTACTGCCAGGCATATCCGATGTTGTTGTATAGAGGGTCTCCGTATCCGTTAAGTTCCCATACTCCCGGAACCGGCATTGAATCCCAACCCTTGTCGTTGAAGTCTGTAAGGAAAAAGTCCGTAGGGCGCATATCTGCATCGCGTACCCAGTTGAACTTCCACATGCCGTTGATGGACATGAAGTTAGAAGACTCCTCCTTCGGGCAGGATGCTTCGCTTGCATCTTGAAAAGCGAAGTAGCTGGTGTGCATCGGTGCACGGTTGACGGCATTGACCTGAGGATCAAGCCAATGAGGCTGCTGCGCCATAGCTATGTTGGCTGCAAACAGCGCAGTGGTGAGCATACAGAATTTGGTCAGTGTCATATAATTTTCTTTAAGTATGAAATAGTAAGTTATATGTTTAAAATATATTTTCTCAAAAATACCGTATAAAATTCAGAATGACAAAGAAATATGCATTTCTTTGTCATTCCGGATGATTCGTACTTATATAGCTAGTACCCCTTAGTTAGATCTATTTTAGAGCATCGCTGATAATGCTGTCATCCGCTATGTTAGGAATAGTGACCTTCAGTCCAGGAGTTCTCTCCATTTCACGGATTATAGCATGACGGGCTCCTTCGTTCCGTGCCCAGCTTCGGCGGGCGATACCATTGTTTACATCCCAGAACAGCATCTCGCGTATACGTCTGTCAGCATCTTCCGAGCCGTCAATGACCATTCCGAAGCCTCCGTTTATGACTTCTCCCCAGCCGACGCCTCCTCCATTGTGGATAGATACCCAGGTAGCCCCTCTGAAGGAGTCTCCTATTACATTCTGTACAGCCATGTCTGCAGTGAACGCAGAGCCGTCATATATGTTTGAAGTTTCACGGTAAGGGGAGTCTGTTCCGGATACGTCGTGGTGGTCGCGTCCGAGGACGATAGGGGCAGAAATTTCACCTTTGCGTATGGCTTCATTGAAGGCCAGGGCGATTTTGGTCCTGCCTTCGCAGTCGGCATAAAGGATTCTGGCCTGTGAGCCTACTACAAGACGGTTCTTTCCAGCCTCTTCGATCCAGTGGATGTTGTCACGGAGCTGGCCGCTGATTTCTTCAGGAGCAGTCTTGGCTACTTCTTCCAGAGTTTTTACCGCCAGTTCGTCACTCTTTTGCAGGTCTTCAGGCTTTTCAGACATACATACCCATCGGAACGGACCGAACCCGTAATCAAAGAACAGAGGACCCATAATATCCTGTACATAAGAAGGGTAGCGGAATGTTCCGTCTTCTTTCATTATGTCGGCACCTGCGCG
>CALADR010000220.1 GCA_937890845.1 uncultured Bacteroidales bacterium
TCTCCTTATATACTTGCGCATGAGCTCTACATTACCCTTGATTTCAGGATATACTTCTTCAATGTTATCTACGCCTGCCCTGCTACGCACCTTGTTCCAAGCATCCAGAATTTCATTTTCATATGTAACGCAGTCATATTCTATCAGCGCCTCTGCATACATAAGCAGTATATCGGCATATCTTATCATAGGCCATGAAATGTTTCCCCAGGCTCCGCTGATTGTTGCCACTGTCGGATCTATGAATTTCAGATTAAGATACCCTGTAGGAGGATAGTTGTTTGACGTCATCGGACCAGAACCGCCTTTCTGATAAAACTGTATATTCTTTTTTACTACAGAACCAGCCACCCATGTCTGTCCGCTCCAGAAAACATTGGCATAAAATCTCGGCTCTCTGCCTACATACATATTCATAGTTTTAATCTTGTCTGTGACTGGCTTCTGCGGAAATGCCTTAAAAAACGGATTGACAAAATCAGTACTTCCTGTCTCTGAGTATCCAGACTCCGGGTCAATGACGATTTCCCCACAGCCATTCTTATATTCCGGAGTATCCATATTAGTAATCGGATATCTTCCGTTTTCCATAGCAAAAGCATCTACCATCTTCTGCGTCAGAGAGATTCCACCATAAGAAGTTCCTCCGATACCTGCTGGTGTGGAACCAATTCTGTTAGTACTTCCCCCCTGCTGTTTGGTAAAAATATTTTCAGGAGAGTTAAGGCTCATGAATGCTTCGTGGATATTCTCAAGCGGTGTCTTGTCCACATCATCGACAAGATGATAGAGATTTAAATCCATTACAGCCTTGGCAGCATCGGCAGCGACTTTCCAACGTTCCCTGTCATATTCTGTATTGAAAAGTTTTTCTCCTGACTTGTTAACTATGTCATCATACATGCCGGTACCGTTCTGACCGTTGAAAAGGGGTCTCGCATTATACAAAAGCAGCCTGGCCCGGATAGCAAGTGCCGCTCCCTTGGTTGCCCGGCCGAGGTCCGCACTTCCCCATGAGTCCGGAAGATCTTCCGAAGCCTGCAGAAACTCATTCTGCACCCAGTCGACTATAGTTCCCCACGACGATCTGTCTACATTGTCAAGATTAGGATCGGATAAATCCGCCAACTTATCTCCAAGGAATACTACAGGACCTGTCCATTTGAGTAGTTCTGTATAATAATATGCCCTTAGGAAACGCGCCTCTGCAGACCAGATTTTCTTCTCGTCATCCGTCAGTTCCGGACACTCATACACTTTTTGCATGAAGAATGTGGCCTCACGGATACCTTTATATTGGTTTTTGTATGGACCGTTTCGATATCCGCTATGGGTTGTCATTGGTGTAAGCTGGTTATGCGTCCACAACGCAAAGGCCCTGCTGCCTGTATATGCACCGGATGCTTCATCAGAAGCAGGTATAGATATGGATGCGCTGCCATATCCTGAATGGTCGGCATAGTCAAGAATAAAAGAATAAACATTAACAAGATATCTCCATGTAGATTCCTTCTTGTCGAAAACATTCTTCGATGTCAGCTGGTCATCCGGCTGACGGTCGAGAAAGCTGTCGCATCCGGAAAATGCGATGCCACAAATCAGTATTGATACGATTATATATATTTTCTTCATAACTTTTTCTTTAGTAAAATGAAAATAATGACCTGCATTAACTCATTATCAGAATGACAGGTTTACCCCTATATTTACCATCATATTGTTCGGATAATGTGCCGCACCTGTCTGTAAATCCGGATCCCAAAGCTTGAATGGGCTGAATGTCAGAAGATTTGTTCCTGAAACATAGAACCTGAGATTTTTCAACTTGATTTTCTGCACTGCCCTCTTTGAAAGAGAGTACCCTATTTCGGCATTCTTAAGCCTGAGATAACGTCCGTTTACAAGCCAGAAATCAGAAGACTTGCTGTTATTCGCATTGTCTGTAGTGGTAAGGCGCGGGTATTTCGCATCTGTACGCTCCGGAGTCCAGTAATTTCCATAAAGATCGCTGAACACATTGCTTTCTGCCGGTTTTGATGCTGTAAATCCTCTTACCATAGTTGAGTTTATCGAAAAATCCACATGTGACACACCTTGGAAGAAGACTGATACATCGAATCCTTTCCACAAGAGAGAGAGTCCAAAACCATAAACAATTTCCGGAATTCCAGTATATCCTATGGCTTTCTGGTCCTTGTCATCGATTTTTCCGTCAATGTTAAGATCCTTGTACTTTATATCTCCCGGCTTGATGTCTCCAAAATAAGACTGGTCCGGCCAAGACTTTATGTCTTCCTCATCCTTGAAAAGTCCGTCAGACACATAACCGAACCGCTGCCATCTCGCCTGACCTGTCCTGTTCATGTAAAGTTCAGTCCAGTCAGGCTCGTCCTGATCCAGAATAACATTCCTTGCAAATGTGAAATTTCCCATAGCAGAAAGTGTCACCTGACCGATTGTCTGATCATACTGCACTGATGCATCCCAACCGGAATTACGCATTTTTCCGATATTTACATATGGGCTGGAAGAAATTCCGACATAGACAGGTATAGATTTGCGCTGAAGGAAAATTCCTGATCTGTTTTCACGGAAATAATCCACCTGCACTTTAAGTTTGTCAAAGAAAGTAGCCTCAACTCCTGCATCAAGCTTGCAGGCCTCTTCCCAGCCGACATTAGGGTTGCTCCACTCACCCATAATATATGAAGGATGACTTGTCACTGATTCTCCGAAATTATATTTGCCACCATCATTAATCGTTTCAAGGTAGATGAATCGTCTGTTTCCTCCAATCTGGTCATTTCCCACAAGTCCGTAAGATCCTTTTATCTTGAACTGACTGATTACCTTTGAAACAGGCTCCCAGAATTTCTCGTTTGAAGCCATCCATCCTGCTGCAACTGACGGGAAGAATCCGAAACGGTGTCCCGGTGAAAATTTTTCCGAGCCATTGTATCCGGCATTGAACTCTATAAAATATCTGCTGTCATAATTGTATGTCGCTCTGAATGCCAGTCCCTGATGTCTATAAGGCAAAGCGGCCTGTGAATTTGCGGCACTGCTTCCCACATAATTTTTCTGAGACTGCTGATAAAGGAGCAGTGCTCCTACATTATGTTTTCCAAAAGATCTGTTATAATTTATATTGGCTTCCAGATACAGAGATCTCCAACCTCCGTTTCCATATCCGAAATTCAATGTCTGCGAACCTTCCACCAGCTGCGTCAGATGCAGGACACCGTTTTCATCCCTGTACGGGTTACCCCACTGCTCAGCCTTGCGGGTTCTATTCTGCCATGCAGTATT
>CALADR010000221.1 GCA_937890845.1 uncultured Bacteroidales bacterium
CAAAGTAAATACCTGGTTCATCTGTAATTACATTACCTGGAACAAGTTTTCGAGCCATTCTTAATGACCCTAATCCCAATTGGGAGGCACGTGTCTGGTCCGGATCATAACCTACAAGATTTTCACCCAAATCTTCCATATCGTGGACATCTATTCCCATATTGTGACCGAGTCCGTGAGGCATAAACAGTCCTGCAATCCCTTCTCTGACCATATCATCCACATTGCCACGTACCAAATCAAGATCTTTAAGTCCTGAAAGCATCCTGGCAGCTACAGCCAGATGCACATCGCGGTATGCCATGCCTGGTTTTGACAGTTCATACGCAAGATCATTGCAGGCAACAACGATATCATATACATCTCTCTGTTTTGAAGTGAACTTTCCGCTACAAGGCAGTGTCCTGGTGAAGTCAGAAGCATAATGTGTGTTGCTCTCTGCTCCGGCATCCACGAGAAGAAGTTTTCCTGGAGTTATGATTCCACTATGATTGTGGTTATGCAACGTCTCTCCGTGCTGTGAAAGAATGGTTGCAAATGAGACTCCCCATCCGCGTGAGATTGTCACACCTTCCATCTTTCCTACTATATCCTGCTCACAGACGCCAGGTTTGCAGTTTCTGCGAGCCTCCGTATGCATAAGGTACCCTATTTCACAAGCCTTGTCGATTTCTTCTATCTCACACTCCTCTTTTACAAGACGCATGGAAATGACAGCCTTGACCATTTCAAGCGAAGCATATTCAGGAGACTTGCCGAGAGATTCGGAAACAGGAGCAGTCTTACGGATATTTTCCGAAGGACATCCTGTCAGGGAAGATAGTTTCATTGCGTTGTAATACCTTGATGGCGGCAGGAAATGAACAGCCCGTCCCTGAGCCACAGCCTTGGAAACAGCCTCATCGAAAGCAGAATAAGGAGCCGATTCCTGCACTCCTACTGAAGCTGCCTTTGATGCCACTGACGGCTGAGGACCCATCCATATAATATCATCTATATCGACATCATTTCCATATAGGATTTCCTCTCCAGAATCAAGATCAAGCACAGAAGCAAAAAAAGGCTCATCTATACCCCAATAATACAGAAAGGAACTCTCCTGCCTGAATTTATAGTCATTACCCCTGTAGTTTTGCGGTGCTTCAGCATTTCCTACGAACACTGCTATTCCGGCTTTTCCTTCCGGCATCATAGCACAAAGCCGTTTCTGTAACTCTGTGCGTCTTCTTACATATACTTCCTTGTCAAACATATTATTATAAAATTAATTTCATAGAATCCGCCGGGTCTGAAGACTGAGCGGATTCAAAGTCAGAACATTTCAGACACTTCCACACACATTCTGGCCATACGGAAAACGCAGTTGCCGCTTTTACCGTCCTTTTCTCCTTTTTTAAGGAAATCCCAGCTTTCAAGCGCCCTTGCAGCAGCCCCCGTGTCATTCAAATATTTCCAAGACCACAAATCTGCAACTATCTTTTCTGCTTTTTCGCAACTCTGTGATCCACAATCCCCTTCAGCAGCCTTTGAAAGCAACTGCTGAACCAAAGGCCTTACCTTATCAATAACATAAATATCCCTTACAGCAAAAGCAGCCTTCAGCATCTGCCAAGATGCCTCTACGATATGCTTGCATGAATACTCCTGCCCTACAGACGGATCTGACAGCAGTTTGTCAGTAAACACTGAAAGCAAATAGATTATACGCGAGCGCAACCTGTCTTCCTTCCATACCTTATAAAGGTTTGTATATCCTTCAAGAATATTGAGATGTGTGCAGAACACCTCACTCTTCTGAGGCTCGGCATCTCCCCACTCTCTTGACTTCATATCTCTGTAAAGACCTGTCACAGGATCAAACCCTTCCTTTTCTGCAGTTTCAAACAAGTTGACTGCATATGTCATTACACTCTCATCTCCTGTCGCAAGCACATACTCGCTCAGACCGTAGATTGCAGCGCCAATAGCCCTGAAACGTTTTCCTGTATCAAGTCTGGAACCGTCAGGATTCAATGACCAGTAAACTCCACCATATTTGTGGTCGACAAAATGCTCAACAAAAAAATCCTTTGTCCTTGTAGCCGTCATCAGGTATTCCTTTTTCTTCAAAATCCTGTAACCTGCAGCATAAGTCCAAAGAATTCTTGCATTCAGAACAACTTCCCTAGGTTCATTCTCATCCAGAGTTCCGTCTTCTTTCATCTGTCCGAAAAATCCACCGTCAGGATCCTGCATTTTCTCGACCGGGAACTTGAGGATCTCATCTTCAAGCATAACCCTGGTCTCTTTTGTGAAGGCATCGGTTCTTTCCATTTCTTTTATGTTTTAATGTTACTAACTGACGCTCAACAGATTTTCCAGCCACGCCTGAAGTATCAGACTGCCTGTCATTCTGTCAAACGTTTTTGCCTGCTGCCATTATGGAAATCCAGCGTATAAAATTAATTAAATTTTCTTGAATTTACCAAACTCAGATGAGACAAAGTTTTCCAGGCTCATTAAAAAAAACAACATTCACAGTTTAATTTAAAGGCATAAATTTTGTACCAAAAAACGAGTTTGGTCGAAAATTATGAAAGATATTGGCAAAGTACGTGAATCTATTGTCGATTCCGCTGAAATATTATTTGAAAAATACGGTTATGAAAAGACCTCGATGGACGAAATAGCAAAAGCCGCCCATAAGGCCAAAGCAACTGTATATTACCACTTTGACAGCAAGATAGCTATTTTCAGGGCCGTTTTGGAAAAAGAAATGATGCAGGTAACCGGCAGGCTGTGTGAAATCAAGAAAGAGTATGCCGGAGACATTAAACGGCAGCTGACTGCATACCTGACAGAACGCATGAAACTTCTGCACGGAGCAAAAGTGTACTGGAACTATATGAATACAACCTACCTCTACGGAAGGAATGAGGTTTCAGAGACTATCGACTCTCTGAGAAGGGAACTGGACAAATGGGAATACGGATATTTCACATATATCTGCGACGAAGGACGCAAATGCGGCAGCCTGCCGGAAAATATCAGCAGCGAAGCATTTGCAAAACTTGTCCTCACTACTCTGAAAGGAGTTGAAATACAGTTTTCTGTAAGCGGAGACTATGATGCACTGCGCCTAGCCCACGACTCCATGGTGGAACTGCTGATTTTCAGGACCTGATATCGTATATACCTCCCCAAAAACAGCAAAAATAATAAGATGAATAATTTGAAAATACACTATTGATATGAACAGAATATTAAAGACAACAGTCATTGCAGCTGCCATTCTCCTTGCAGCAGGCTGCTCGAAAGAAAATGCAGCACGATTCAAGGGAGACTATACTTTCAAGACAAGCGGAACTGTCACAGCAATACCGGAAGGAAGCCCTGAAGGAACTGAGCCTATAGTATTTGACCTTAATGCAGAATCAGGACAGATGAAACTCGTCAAAAAAGGCAAGTCTAAAAATGACATGGCTGTCACTATGAACATACTTGCCGGAGACGCCGTCTGTTTCGAAAATGTACAGGCAGAAGGAAAACTTCTGACAATACAAGAGCCATATCCTGTCAGAAACATAAGTGTCAAAAACGGCAGCTTGCCGGCAAAAGCAAAAATATCAATAAGCGGCACAGGCGAGAAATTTACCGATGTAGTGATTTTCAACCTCCAGTATAAAGGGACAATCACTTACAGGAATGAAGTTTATAAAATTACCGGAAGTGACGTGGACTGTATAGCACAGGAAAACTGACAAGGAGGCAGAAAATGAAAAATAATTTGAAAACATTGACCACTTCCCTGCTTTGCGCAGCAATGGCCTGCAGTTGTAGCGGAGGCCTATCCCATCACCACACAGAAGCAAAAGAGCCTGTCCCTGTACGCGTCATGAAAGCCGGAGCTGCAGAAAATGAAGGAATCCGCACCTATGTCGGGACTGCAGTACCTTCAAAAACAGCTGTACTCTCTTGCAGCTACCCCGGAACTGTCGTCTGTCTTCCTGTGAAAAAAGGAGAGAAAGTAAGAAAAGGAGATACTATAGCGGTTATAAGCTCCCCGTCAGTTTCAAGCACTTGGGAAATGGCACATGCTACCCTCAAGCAAGCGGAAGACGGCTACAACAGGGTAGTTCAAGTCCACTCTACAGGTGGAATTCCAGATGTAAAACTCGTGGAAATCGAAACCCAGCTCAGCAAGGCACGGGCAGCAGCAGAAGCTGCTGACAACGCTCTGGAAAACTGTACCGTAAAGGCTCCTTTTAACGGAGTGGCAGGAGAAATTTTCATTGAGCATGGCATAGAAGCCGGTGTTATGGAGCCTATTGCCAGAATACTTGACATTTCTTCCGTAGAAATAGAGTTTTCCGTACCTGAAAAAGAAATAAACGGAATAAATGAAGGGGAAGAACTTACGGTAGAAGTTCCTGCATTGGGAAACCTTACATTCTCAGCCAGAATCAAGAACAAGGGAGTTTCAGCCTCTCCTCTTTCTCACAGCTATACCTGCACACTTGCTCATTCACCGCAGGCTAAAGGACTTATGCCGGGAATGGTCTGCAAGATATCCAGAAGCGAACTTTCGGGAAAAGGTACTGTAATACCGGCCTCTTGCGTCAAAACGGACGCTTCAGGACGATATGTCTGGACAGTAAATGAAAGTACAGTATATAAAAAATACATTACCGTAGGAGGGTTTTCAGGAACTGGTGTCATCATCACTGATGGCCTGTCTGAAGGAGACAATATTATTACAGAAGGCTCACAGAAAGTGAGCGGCGGAATGAAAGTAAAGGTGTTGTAGATGAAAAAGCATGACGCAAGATTCATTAGGGGAACAATAGCCAGGAAAAAGGCAGTGTACTTCGTTGTCGCACTGCTCATTTCTCTGGGTATATACGGACTTGTCAAAATGAACAAAGACGAGTTCCCCACTTTCGAACTTAAAAACGGACTCATAGTTGGCGTATATCCGGGAGCAGATGCAGCCGAAGTGGAGAAGCAGCTTACCAAGCCTCTGGAGGAAGTCCTGTTTTCATTCTCTGAAATCAGCAGGGAAAACACGAACTCGTATTCAAAAGACGGAATATGCTTCATATACACTGATTTGAACACTCCGGCCACTACAAAGGACAAAGTCTGGTCAAAGGTAAAGATCCAGCTGGATGCCGCCAAGCAGACATTGCCTCCCGGGGTTCTTGCCGTGGCTGTACTGGATGATTTCAGCGCGGTGTCATCTCTTCTGATTGCCATCGAATCATCTGACAAAGGCTATACTGAAATGAAGCAGTACGCCGATGACCTGAGCATTAAGTTGAGAAGGATACCGGATATGGCCAATGTAAGGACTGTCGGGGTCCAGGATGAAGAGATTGCGGTAAAAGTCGATCTGGAAAGACTCTCCGCATACGGAATCAGCCCGTCTTCGCTCATGCTTGACTACCAGCTTTCCGGGACACCTACATTGAACGGAGAATTTTCCACAGACTATGTATCATCAACGGTAAGGGTACTCAAAACAGTATCGACCGAGCAGGAAATAGGTGAAAAAATCATCTATTCCGACCCTTCGGGCAATATTGTCCGCCTGAAAGATGTGGCCGAAATAGAGAGACGGATAAAGAAACCTTCAACACTTGTTGACTATAACGGCCATACGGCCCTTGTCCTGTCAGTAGAAATGCGGCCTGACAACAATATTGTGGCATTCGGACGAGAAGTGGATGAGGTACTGAAGGAGTTTGAAAAGGATCTCCCGGAAAGTGTTACGCTCAGCAGAATCACAGACCAGCCTAAGGTAGTCGGCACTTCTGTGCTGTCATTTCTGAGAGACCTGGTAATATCGATGCTGGTAGTCATTCTGGTGATGCTGATGCTATTCCCTATGAAATCCGCACTTATCGCCAGTTCTGGAGTCCCTGTCTGCACAGCTGTAGCTCTTGCAATCATGTTCATAACCGGAATTGACCTCAATACAGTGTCTCTTGCCGCCCTTATTGTAGTTCTTGGAATGATAGTAGATGACTCAATCATCACCATTGACGGATATATAGACAAACTCGGCAGAGGCATGTCCAGGATAGAAGCAGCCTGTGCAAGTGCCAAAGAGCTGGTATTCCCTATGTTCACGGCTACTTTTGCCATAAGCCTGATGACTTTCCCGGCCAAAATTCTTATTTCCGGATATCTGGGAGATTTCGTGACCAGTTTTCCTTGGGTGATGGCCATTGCCTTGTGTACTTCTCTGGCATATGCCATATTCGTAGTGCCGTCCCTTGAAGTCAGGTACATAACGAGCGCGAAATCCACAGGAACAGGAATCATTTCCAAAGGACAGTCATATTTCTTCAACGGAATGCAGAAAGGTTATGAAAAGATGGAAACCTTCTGTTTCCGCCACCCGAAGATGACCATCCTTGCAGGAATTGCAGCCGTAGGGCTTGGAGTATTCATGTTTACCCGTGTCAATATCCAGATGATGCCCAAGGCGGCAAGAGACTGCTTCGTAGTGGAAATATATCTGGAAAGCGGTTCGGGACTGGACAAGACCAAGGTCGTCAGCGACTCTCTGCAGAATATTCTGCTGAAGGATGAAAGGATAAAGTCTGTAACAGCCTTCATCGGCAACAGTTCGCCACGCTTCCATGCCACCTACGCCCCTCAGACACCGTCTCCGGAATTTGCCCAGTTCATTGTCAACACGACCTCAATAAAAGCTACGGAAGCCGTTTTAAGAGACTATGAGGTAAAATACCAGCATTTCTTCCCCAATGCACTGATAAGATTCAGGCAAATGGACTATCAGGGAGTGATGGCTCCGGTAGAAGTAAAGCTTACGGGAGCAGATTTCAAGACATTACAGCCTTTTGCCGACAGCATAAAGCACTATATGTATACTTTGGATGACCAACTTCAGTGGATACACAGCGACTGCGAGGGAACTTCTGCCTTCGTTGACGTGCAGTTGGATCCGGACGAAGCATCACGACTCGGAGTAAGCAGCAGTCTGCTTTCAATGTCTCTTGCGGGAATATTCAACGGAACACCTGTAGCCACAGTCTGGGAAGGTGACACGAAAATACCTGTAAACCTGTACAGCACAGGTATTTCAGACGACATGGACTATGAAACCATAGGAAACCAGATGATAGCTACGCGTATTCCTGGTGTTTCTGTCCCTCTGAGGCAGGTTGCGGACATACGGCCGGAATGGGGTCCGGAAACATACGCAAGATCGGCCGGAGAAGAAACCATAGCCATCGGAGCGGATATGAAATACGGATGCAGCCAGCCTGATGCGATGAAAAAGATAAAGCACTACATCAAAGAAAGCATAGAACCGCACCTGCCTGAAGGTGTGCAGGTAAAATACGGCGGACTTTCGGCTGTAAACAGCGATGTGGCACCTGAAATTGCTGCGACATTCCTGTGCGCGGTGGCAATACTGTTCATGTTTCTCGTAGTGCATTTCAAAAAGGTATCTATCGCGGTTCTGACCATGACACTGAGTACGTTGTGCTTTTTCGGAGCATTCTTCGGGCTATGGGTTTTCGGCCTTGACATGGGACTTACGTCAGTACTTGGACTGGTCAGTCTTATGGGTATCATTGTCCGCAACGGCATCCTAATGTTCGAATATGCGGAGGAGCTGCGTTTCGTAAAAGGATGGAATGTAAAGGAAGCATCAATAGAGGCAGGAAAAAGGAGAATGCGTCCTATCTTCCTTACCTCATGTACGACAGCCCTCGGAGTACTTCCTATGATTATCAGCGGTGACGCACTGTGGATGCCTATGGGAGTGGTCATCTGCTTCGGTACCCTGCTTTCTATCCTATTGATTGTACTTATCATGCCGGTTTCTTACTGGCAAGTGTTCAAAAACGCCAAACAGGAGATTACAGCAAATGAGACTCAAGAATAAATTCGTGATTTTTTGCCTTGCGGCAATGTCTTTTACGGCTGTTGCCCAAACAGGCAATCCAAGCCAGGAAAGACCGGATACTAGACTGTCTGTGGAAGAATGCCTGGAAATGGCAGAGCAAAAGAATGCCTCTGTGCTTAATTCCAGACTGGACGAGGAGGCTGCCCTGGCGCAGAAAAGAGAAGCTCTCGGAGAGTATTTCCCGAGAGTTTCTGTCAATGCCCTTGGTTTCTATGCCTTTGATCCTATGCTTGAAATAGGCGTAAAGGATATTTTAGGTAACAACAACTTCAGCAACAACCTCCAGAGCATAATCAACTCTATTGCAGGACAGATAGGAATTGACCCTGTCTATACTACTCTTAAACGAGGAGTGACAGCCACAGTTTCTGTCACACAGCCAATATTTGCCGGAGGGCGTATCGTTAACGGTAACAGACTGGCTGCATTGGGACTTGAAGCCGCCAAACTCCAGGGAGGGATAAAACATAGGGAAACTTCGGAAGATGTAGAGAAGAGTTACTGGCAGGTGATTTCCCTTGAAGAGAAACTCAAAACCCTGAATCAGGTGCAGTCTCTTGTCGATACTCTGTATAAAGACGTCTCATCGGCATACAAGGCAGGCCTGGCCACAGAAAACGACCTTCTGCAGGTAAAACTCAAGCAGAACGAAGTACGCTCCGGAAAAATACGCGTCAAAAACGGAATAAGACTGGCCAAGATGAACCTTTTCAACTCAATCGGCCAGCCATATACACCGTACACGACAATGAGCAACGAAGAGATACCGTATATAGATGATATAACGCTGACTGACAGGCTGGATGAACTGAAATCACCGGAAGAGTGCTACAGACCGGAAGAAGAAATCGCAGCCTCCCAGGAAGAGACAAGGCTTTTAGATCTTTCCGTAAGGTCAAAACAGCTTGAAAAGAAGATGGTTCTCGGAGAAACCCTGCCTCAGATAGCTGTAGGTGCATCCTACGGATACGGAAACCTGCTCAACAAGGGGTCATTCAACGGAGCTGTGTATGCAATGGTGCAGATACCTCTTTCCGACTGGGGCAAGACGGCCCGCAAACTGCAGAGATATGATACGCAGATTCAGAAGGCGGAAAATGAAAAGGAGTATCTCAATGCCCAGATAATTCTTCAAATCAGACAACTGTGGCTTGACCTTACTTCATCATGGGAACAGCTGATGGTGGCAAGGGAAAGCATGGAGACTTCAGCTTCCAGTGTCAGGCAGACAGAGGCTCACTATAAAGCCGGACTCTCCCCTCTTTCGGAGCTTCTGCAGGCCCAGACACAGTACAGGCAGGGATCTGACCAGTATATAGACCAGTGCATCGCCTATAAGAATGCGATGACTGCCTATCTCCACAGGTCCGGTGAGAAAGACTGACGGAGTATAAGCGACCTTTTCAGCAGCTTTCCACCTGGACAGCTGAAGTGTCCGAAATCAAAAGATTTGTCAAAGCGGAGGCCTTCCTTTCCGAAAAGGGTGGTTTCCGCTTCTTTTTCTATCGTTTCTTTGGGAACAATCAGATGACATGGTATTATCACAGGAAGAGGATTCTGTCCGACTGCGTGGGCTATGGCTCTGACTCCGGGAAGATTGCCGCACATTTCAGCGAAATCCGAATATGAATACAGTCTGAAAGAGTCGGGAGCAGGATGCATAAGTGTATAAAGCTGCATCCACACCCTTTTCTGAAAAGGAGTGCCGATAAGCAGGAAGTCTTCAGGTACGGATGTCTTTGCCAGAGAAAAAAGCTCTTCAGTGGAAATTTTACCGCAAGTTATTTCCGATATTTTGCCGGCCGGCCATGACGAGACTGCAGCCGCCACCCTTCCGAATCCTTTCCAATCGGTGGATACAGAAGCGATTTTGCCGTCTATCCTTGTCACTATCCATTTTACGGCATCCAGTTTCTTTCTGTCAGACTCCATAGCTGTCATCATACTCTTGCGTTGTCTTGCCAAGCAGATTTTCTATCAGCCTTTTCAGGTTTGTACCATGACGGACGCCCATAATAGAAACTGCATAACAAACACAAATATATAAAATTTGTAGCGATTTTCCTGACAGCAATTATATTTTAGATTTTCAACAGCTTCTAAAACTCAGTCTCAGTCTCCGAAGCAAACCAGTCTGTCCGGGCCACCGTCATTCCCCCGAGAATGCCGAAACCGCCGTCTATGTTTGAATATGCGTACATAGACCTGTAAATCAAACCGGCATCTGCACCCCACCCATTATTTGTAGCCTCCAACGAAAGATAGTAGCGGTAAAGTTCATCCGACAAGTTAT
>CALADR010000222.1 GCA_937890845.1 uncultured Bacteroidales bacterium
ACACAGATTGCAGCCGGAAGCCACCTTTCAGGAAATGCCCCGAAATTCCTGCCTCCCTTTCTGTACGAATTGATCTCATCCTGGATCACATCAAGCATAAGACTGACAGCCTTTTCTGAATCAAGAGCAACATCAGGAGCTTTCTCTTTCACATAAGCTTTCAAAGCCTCCTTATTCGGCACAAGCAATGCAATTGTATAAGGATCCTGACTATTATGAAGCACCACCTGGTCAATATATTTAGAATTCTCGACAAGTGACTCCTCAATTCCCTCAGGGCTGTACTTTTCTCCGTCTGCACTTATCAGCAAAGATTTGAACCTGCCCACTACGTAAAGGAAATCCTTATCCTTCATATATCCCATATCTCCGGTATGAAGCCATCCGTCCACCACCGTTTCTGCAGTAGATTTCGGATTCTTCCAGTACCCGGCCATAACATTCTCTCCCCTTATTACGATCTCTCCCTTTTCACCGTAAGGAAGTTCATTTCCTTCAGAGTCGCAGATCTTGATATCCATAGGCTTGACCACACAACCTGACGAACCAAGGATATGCTTTGCAGGAGCGTTGGCAGAGATAATAGGAGTAGCCTCTGAAAGGCCGTAACCCTGATACATAGGGATTCCTATAGCATAATAGTATCTCTGCAGGTCAATATCAAGCAAGGCTCCTCCTCCGACAAAGAACTTCATCTCGCCGCCGAGAGCCTGGCGCACACTGCTGAACACCAGTTTGTCGAACAATGCAAGCAAAGGCTTTTTCCAAAGCTGCGCGAAGCCGCCTCTGTTGTAACCTTCCTTGTTGTACTCAATGGCCATCTTAAGAGCAGTATTGTAAAGTTTCTCCACCTTAGGACCTTTGGCCTTGACTCCAGCCTCAATATTTTTCTTGAAATTCTTGGCAAGGGCAGGAACACTGAGCATAACAGTAGGCTTCAGTTCCTTGATACTCATAGGAATATTTCTCAACGCTTCCATAGGAGTACGTCCTGGAGGTACTGTGCCGATTGATGCTCCATACGACATCATTGTATAGAAACCTGCAACATGTGCAAAACAATGGTCAAGAGGAAGGATGATGAGCATCCTGTCATTCTGCTCCCCTCCGATTACAGACTGGGCCTGCTCTACATTTGCAGTATAGTTCCTGTGTGTCAGCAGAATACCTTTAGGATCTGCCGTAGTTCCGGAAGTGTAGCTGATATTGGCATAATCGTCAGGTCCTACAGATTCATATCTCTGACGGAACATGTCTCCATGCTCTGCAATAAATTTGTCTCCTGCTTCCATAACCTTCGAAACAGGGATTTCATTATCTCTATATTCAGGGAGATCATCGAGGACAATCACTTTCTCAACCATAGGCAGTTCACCGAGAATCTTCCTGATTTTAGGAAGCTGCTGTCCTGAAACCATAACATATTTCGAATCAGAATGCCTGATTCTGAATACCAAGTCATTGCTTTCTTCCAACTTGATGGAAAGCGGGACATTTACAGCACCTGCATAAAGGATTCCAAGCTCTCCGGTAACCCAAAGATTGCGACCTTCGGAAAGCAGAGCCACTTTCTCCCCTTTCTGAAGCCCAAGAGACACAAGTCCGGCTCCTATTCTGTGGCCTTCTTTTCTGGTCTGCTCGTATGTTGTCGGTACCCATTCTTTCCCTCGTTTCTCCCAAAGGAAGACATTTGAGGAATATTTGTCCACATATTTGTCGACAAACTGTATGATTGTAAGTCTCGGTGTCATATTAAAAGATATTATGTTTTTTACTTGTTCTCTGACGGGAAAAGACCGAAAAGTTCTGCATCAATTTTATCAGTAACTACCTGAAAATCTTCCGGTCTGTTTTCAAACTTAAGATTGTCCACATCAATTACCAGAAGACGGTGCTTATATGATGCAATCCAGTTTTCATACCTTTCATTAAGGCCTGTTATGTAATCTATGCGTATGCTTTTCTCATATTCCCTGCCGCGCTTCTGTATCTGGCTTATAAGATTAGGAATAGAAGACTTGAGATATATGAGGAGGTCAGGCGGATTCACAAGTGACATCATAAGATCGAAAAGGTCCGAATAGTTTTCAAAATCACGGGTACTCATAAGGCCCATAGAATGAAGGTTTGGAGCGAAAATACGCGCATCTTCATAAATGGTCCTGTCCTGTATGATAGCTTCTCCGCTCTTCGATATATCCACTACATCCTTAAACCTCTTGTTAAGGAAATATATCTGAAGATTAAACGACCATCTTTCCATATCTTCATAAAAATCAGCAAGATAAGGATTATAGTCAACTGATTCGAATTTAGGTGTCCAATTATAATGGGCAGCAAGCATCTTGGTAAGCGTTGTTTTGCCGCTGCCGATGTTTCCGGCGATTGCTATATGCATATCTTATGTTAATTTTACGGTTTACTGAAGCAACAAATTTAGTGGTTTTTCTTTGAACTCGCCATATAAAAGCCGGCTAAATTTTTGTCAACATAAATTTTATAAGGTATTTTTGAGGATAATTTTAGAAAGAGAAGATATGCTGAACATAAAGACTTTTCATTTTAACGAACTGCAGGAATGCTGCAGCGTGATCTGGGACGATACTAAAGAATGTGCCATAATAGATCCGGGATTCTATAAAGCCAGCGAGCGCGACAGACTGGACGGATTCATACGTGACAACGGTCTAAAACCTGTAAAAATACTTCTGACTCACGGACATTTCGACCATGTCTTCGGACTGAAAGAGTGCGCAGGGATGTATGGAATACCTGTTTTCATGGACCCTGCCGAAAAAGATACCCTGGAGAGTTGCGACTACTTCTGCAAGATGTTCGGATTTGACACACCTGATACGGATGTCGCTACCACAGATATTAAAGACGGTGACACTATCACAGTAGGCCATTCTGAATTAAGTGTACTTTCAACCCCGGGACATACTCCCGGAGGAGTGTGCTTCCTGGACAAGGCAGACAAAGTACTTTTCAGCGGAGACACCTTGTTTGCCGGCTGTATCGGCAGAACTGACCACCCTCTCGGAGATTACGACAAACTTATGGAAAGTATTTTCCAGAAGCTGATGCCGCTGGACGGAGATATCACTGTCATACCTGGACACGGACCGCAGACAAGTATTGCAGACGAGCGCACCAAGAATCCTTTCCTGCAACCATTCAATCTCCCTATGGAAGAGGATGGAGAAAAGGAATAAGTTTCTGAATACCAGATGAAGAAATAACAAATATAAAAGCGGAGACCAATCAAACAATCATTAACTCTATGGACAATAAGGAGCAGGAATACATAGAAATTACAGAAG
>CALADR010000223.1 GCA_937890845.1 uncultured Bacteroidales bacterium
CCTGAACTTGATGATAGACTTGATGCAGGAGCAGCTTCAGCCTGTAAAGCCGGAAATTGTAGCAAACGAACCATATCCTTCAGATCACAGAAGTTTCTATTTTAAGGAGATACCATCTGTATTTTTTACTACAGGACGTTATTCCCAGCATAATACCGTACGTGATACGGAAGATATTCTCGATTATATGATGATGGAGCGTGAATTGGAGTATATATATAATTTCACAATGTCTGTAGCAAATACAGACAGAAAAATATATTTCAGACCAGATCAGGGCGTTCTTTCAGGCGAGAAAAAGGACTCAGGGGAATTAAGGGATGATGTGGTCTCATATTTTGACTGTGATTATAAACCTGCGTTTCTGAATAGCACTGACCCGCGCCAGTTCCTATCAAAGTGGGTGTACCCTTATCTGAAGTATCCTCAGGAGGCTGTGGAGAAAGGTATCCAGGGAAGTGTAATGGTGGGATTTATTATAGATAAAGAAGGGAAGATGACAAATGTAGAGATTGTCAAGGGAGTGCATCCTCTTTTGGATGAACAGGCTTTGAAAGTGGTAAGCGCTTCTCCAAAATGGAGACCAGGCAGACGCTCAGGCCAGAAAGTCAGCACATCAATGACAATACCTGTAGAGTTCAGGCTCGAGAAGAAATCAGCTAAAGGAAGGTTTGGCATCAACGGAAGAAGAACAAGATAAAAAGACAAGAAAACATTAAGATACAATGGAATACGATTTTAGGAAAATAGAGAAGAAATGGCAGACTTACTGGGCTGACCATAAGACATTTAAAGTTTCAGAGGATTCTTCCAGGCCCAAATATTACGTTCTGGATATGTTTCCTTATCCTTCCGGTGCAGGACTGCATGTAGGTCATCCTCTAGGATATATAGCAAGTGATATTTACAGCAGATATAAGAGGCTTTGCGGTTTCAATGTGCTTCATCCGATGGGTTATGATGCCTTCGGCCTTCCTGCTGAGCAATATGCTATTCAGACAGGTCAGCATCCTGCTGTAACTACTGAAAAAAATGTTGCGAGATATAGGGAGCAGCTGGATAGAATAGGTTTTTCTTATGACTGGTCACGAGAAGTAAGGACTTGCGATCCCGCTTATTACAAGTGGACACAGTGGGCTTTTCTTAAAATGTTTGACAGTTATTACAATACTGCTCTAAAGGTTGCGCGTCCTGTTTTCGAGTTGATAGATGCTTTTGCAGAAAGAGGAACTGAAGGTCTGGAGGCTGCCTGTACAAAAGAAATTGTATTTACTGCTGCAGAATGGAATGCTATGTCAGATAAGGAAAAGTCTGATGTCCTGATGAATTACAGAATAGCTTATCAAGGGGAAACATCTGTCAACTGGTGTCCTCAGCTTGGAACAGTATTGGCAAATGATGAGGTAAAAGAGGGGTATTCTGTAAGAGGCGGATTTCCGGTCGAGCAGAAAAAAATGACGCAGTGGCAGTTGCGCGTCTCTGCTTATGCTGAGAGACTTCTTGATGATATGGAGACTCTTGACTGGACCGACTCTCTGAAAGATATGCAGAGAAACTGGATAGGACGTTCGCAGGGAGCCGAGATGGTGTTCAAGGCAGTCAACGGTGAGACAGAG
>CALADR010000224.1 GCA_937890845.1 uncultured Bacteroidales bacterium
CCTGTAACAGACACTCTCTCAGCTGTAAAGTTGTCTTTACGTGCAATAATCTCATCAATATCCGAAGCATTCAACTCCTTTGCAGCACCATCATTAACCTTCTGAGTATCAGACTTCAAAAGAATTGGAGAACCGATCTGGAAACCTTTGTTAAAATCAGCCATATTACCTACTACCTTAACGACATATCCATCCTTGTAAGAGTGTTTGTCATTGGTATAGATGAACAACGAAGCTGACTTGTCTGTAACGATAAATCCCTTTGAACAAGCTGAAGCAGTTACGGTTCCTTCTACAGTCACCCAGCCACCAGCCTTCGCTGCATCTGCAATAGAAGAAGGATCAGGAACGATACCCTGCTGAGTGAAAGTATATGTCACCTCAGATTTGTTGGCACCGCTGTGTGACGAGAACTTTATCTCTCCGGCACGCGGAGCTTTTTTCTCCTCATAAGATGCGATATTGAACTTGACAAGAGCTGTATCACAAGGATTTGGCTCGAGTTTGCTTGGAACACCGGCAATGTAATCCATTCCTGAGTATGTCACCCAGTCTGCACAAGACTCTGCCACTGCAGGGAATACACCGTTGCCCTTATAGGCTACCTTAACCTGAAGTTCAGTTGCATCTTTCTTGAGTTCTACAGAAGGAGTAGTAACCTTAAGCAAAGACTTTGTAAGCTTCTTTACTGAAACATTTACAAGCTGTGGAGTACCTTTATAAGAGCCTTTTGGACCTTCAATCTCCACTTCGTCTCCTACTTCAAGACCAATGCTCTTGAAATTCTTGGTTTTACCCTTTGAATCAAGTGTTCCGTAAATATACATTTCACCGGTAGCGTCCTTGATATACCAGTTTCCGTACTCGAAATTCTCTATGGAAGTACATACTCCTTTCAGTCTGAATGTCTTTCCGTCCGGAGCAGCTGCAACCTCAGCACAAGTGGCTGTCTGAGCTTCCATAGACCCCTGACGTACTCTAAGGAACTGCTTGTTGTTTCCTGCATAGAGAGCAATCTCAATTTCACGTCCTCCGTTTGTTTCTTCTGCAGAGAATGTAATCTTGGTTTCACCGGACTCTCCCTTAAGAACAGTAGCCTTAAGCCAGCTAGGAGTCTTTGATTCTATTTCGGACTCAGGGTTTGTAAGGTTACCGAATTCATCGTATTTTGCCTTATAAGTCTTGCCGGCCTCATCTTTGGCAAATTCAACAACGTCCGGCCAAGTCTCATTGATTACAAACTGCCAGTTCTCAGTAGCTGTAACTGTAAGCTCCGCAGTGCCGCCTTTGTCGGAAATGGAAAGATAAGTCTTGTCAAGCTGAATATTGTCAAATGAACCTACAGGATCATTCTTCACGCATCCGCCGAACAAAACGGCAGAAGCCAAAACGGTCGAGAATAAATATTTAAGTTTCATAGTTTAATTTCCGATAAATTAGTTGAACATATACTTTATTCCCACTGAAGCATACCAGCACTGACCAATAGAGTGGTTAGGCACGAAAGTCTCAAGACTGCCATTAACTGCCTTTGGAGTAGAGAATACAGGATATCCTTCTGCATCAGTATTTTCATATTTGAGAATACGTGCATCCATAATATCAGAATTGATATATTTTGCAACACCCCATTTAGAATTGAAGATATTGAGGAGGTTCTTGATATCAATGCTCAACTGAAGAGTATTGGTAGTCTTGCCTATCCTCACCTTGAAGTCATGCTTGTAGCTGAAGTCAAGTCTGTGAACCCAAGGAGAATAAAGGCTGTATGCCTCTGCATATTCACCCTGATGCTTGCTGAGGTATTTGCTGTTGTGGACATAATCCATAAAGCGGTCACGGTCATTTTCTGAAACGAATCTGAACTCATTGTTTGCTACCTGCTCGTCAGTAGGGATATAGATTGCATCATATGCATATCCGTCACCGTTCATATCGTTTGCAAGCATATATGAGTAGTTGTATCCGCCTCGCCATGTCTCATATATAAGGCTGAAATGGTTTCCGCATTTGTCCTTATGAGTAAGGGCTGCTACAAAACGGTCAGGTGTAACATACTGTGAGTTGTGGAGTCTGATATTGTTCGGACCCTCTGAAGTAGCTACATAGGTAAATGCAGACTCAGCGTTTGAACCAGGCATACCAGTGATTTCCTTAGAACCTGTATGAGTATATGCTGCCATGAAGTCAAGACCTTTGACAGGGCTGATATTCAAAGTTGCGTTAGCAGAATAACCATATCCTTTATGAGTGTTCTCAAGAACGAATGCCTTTGTTCCTGATCTGAAATCAGTAGGATATACCGGACGGCTGTCAGCACCGTTCCATCTTGCAAATCCCTCTACCGGACGCATGCTCCAGTCTGAAATAGTAACTCCGTTCACAGTCTTGTTGAAGATACCCTCAACAGTAATTGAGAATGGGAATGAAGTAGGGAACCTGTAGTCGAGAGCAAGTGAAGTCTTCCATACCTGAGGCATCTTGAACTTAGGATCAACTGCAGAAATTGAAGAAGGTACCGTTCCCTCGTCAGGTGAAATAGTAGAAGGATAACCCATCCCGATAAGTTTGTCAAGAAGGGCCTGGGTAGTAGCCTTTCCGTTAGCATCAGTAACAAGGCCGCCGTTGAAGTGATCAGCCATAGAACCATAACCGAGTTTGCCAAGGTTCTTGTCATTAAGCTGTGCCTGATACTGCACCATACCTGAGTTGGTAGGCATATTGGTAAAGAACACAAGAGGAAGACGTCCTGAGAAAAGACCTGTACCTCCACGGAGTGTAAGGCTTCTGTCTTCAACTATATCCCAGTTGAAACCGACCCTAGGCGAGACTGTAACACTTGCATTAGGCCATTTTCCTGTATCGATATGACGGATTTTTCCGTTTCTGTCAGGATACTCAAGAGCCTTGATTTTGTTATTTGTCATCAGGTCACTGTTGTCAAAGAACAGGCCGTCAAGACGGAGTCCGTAAGTAAGTTTGAATCTTTCAGAAGCGCTCCATTCATCCTGTGCGTAGATACCGAGTTTGTGGAACTGAACCCTTGCTGCAGGATTCTTCTCACCGTCATAACCGTAAGTGAGACATACTACTTCAGGAGTCCTTCCTTCGATGAAGTCATCCACACTTGAATAACGGTAATAACCTGTACCGTTTCTCATATAAGCGTTGTCAGCCATCTGATACTCATAGTTCAGACCCATAGTCACCTTATGGTTACCGCCATAGAAAATGAGGTCGTCTTTAATGTTCGCTACAGTGTTATGAACAGCATTGTTATGAGTAAAGAGCTCATATCCGAGAGACATATAGGAAGTGTTTGTTCCTGTTCCGTCCTGGATATCAATGAAAGGGAACTCTGAAGAGTTGCTTCCGCGCACATCGTCAAGTTTTGAGAATGTAGCAAGGAGCTGGTTTGAGAGCTTGTCACTGATACGGCTGTTCAAATCAAGTGATACTGAATGAACGAGGTTGTTCATAGAGTACATCGAATTTGAGAAAGCCATAGAATACAATGAAGTACGTGCATATGCAGAACGTGTACCGCCGTCCATTGAAGTCGCGTTAGGACCGTTCCATGCAGTATTGTTAGTATAATTATAGCGAAGAGCCAGATGATTCTTAGAATTGATGTTCCAGTCAAGTCTGGCAAGAACCTTCATATTGCTTTCATCTGCAGGGAAGTTTGTATAAGAACCCGGATCATATCCATATTTTTCCATAACATGGTTCTTGACTCTTTCCATATCCTCTACCTTTGCATAAGAAAGGAATGCAGACTCATCGCCGACACCGTCTTCCGATGCTCTCCAGCGTACTGCTACAGAAGGGGTCTTTGCATATTCGAAGTTAACAAAGAAGAAGAGCTTGTTCTTTACGATAGGACCTCCGAGAGTCGCACCGTAAGTTGTGCTGCGGTCTCTTTCCCTTGCACCTGGTATCTGCTCTCCGTAAACTGTATCACCACGCATATTCTCGTTGCGGTGGTAAATATAGGCAGATCCTTTGAAAGTATTTGTTCCTGATTTAGTTACAGCATTTACACCTCCACCGATGAAGTTTGTCTGACGAACATCATAAGGGGAAATAACGACCTGCACTTCCTCAATGGCATCAAGTGAGATAGGATTACCTCCTCCAGGAAGACCGTCGTTAAGACCGAAGTTGTTGTTGAAATTCGCTCCGTCAACAGTAAAGTTTGCAGTACGGCCGTCAGCTCCGGCAAATGTCATTCCGTTTCCGCCGTATGGTGAAAGACGGGTTACATCAGTAATGCTCCTGCTTACTGTAGGAAGTGAATTCATCTGAGTGCTTGAGATGTTTGTAGCCGCACCTGTCTTCTCTGCAGAAAACTTTGATGCAGGAGCTGCTATAACAACTGCCTCACTCAACATTTCAGCATCCTCCTTGAGACTTGCATTCAAAGCAAAGGCTTCAGCAAGCTGAAGTGTAACATCTGTGTAAGTCAGGGACTGATATCCGAGACAAGAAATTTCAACAGAATAAGGACCGCCTGTACGCATACCATTGATAGTATAACGGCCATCCTCATTTGTTGTGGCACCATAAACTGTACCGGAAGGCTGATGTGTTGCCATAACAGCAGCGCCAATTACTGGCACGCCATTTGCATCTACGACACGACCACCAAGGCTGGACGTAGTTACCTGGGCATTCAACATATACCCCCCTACAAACATTGCCGCCAAAGCGAACAAAAAGATTTTAATTGTTTGTTTCATAAGTGGTAATATAAATAAAGTAATATTTAAAATCACTTGAAGCCGCAAAGTTACAAATTTTATAGATTGCGGCAAATTCCTGTTCTATATATTAACTAAATTTTAATTGTATTTCTATCTATCCCATCAATTCCTGAAGTACACCCAACGAATTGATATTCAGCGATGTTTCAGTATGAAATTCCAAATATCGCAATAAACCTGAAGCCAATCTGGCGCGCACTTTTCCTGACATGGGAAGGAGCATTGTCTGCTCAAAAGTCCCGGTAAGGAAAAGCTCCATGATTCCTGCATCGTCCCCAGTAAAAGGCTCAAGGTCCGAGACAGAAGGAGCGAATCCCATAACAACCGCCAGTTCCAGCAAAAACCTTATATGGAAATTACTGAAGTCTGTTTCTACTGCATCCAGAAGCAGAATATTCTTCTTGCACCAGTCAAAAAGCCCGGGATCGTCAGTTCCCTCCTTAAGCATCCTGAAAAGAACCTCTCCGATAAAAACAGATATGGAGTTCTTATATAGATTTCCCCGTATATTGTAAAGAGGGGACACAAGAACAGGATGTCTGGCAGTAAACAGCAAGGAACGCGTATTTTCTGAAATACTGCATTCCAATATGCTCAATGGCTGGAACATAGTCATCATACTGCCGTTTCCGATACTTTTGAACAAAAAAGCCCTGCGTCCATACTCCCGGCTCAGAGTATGGACCACGACTGAGCGATCTCCCGTCCTAGTGTAATGCAAGACAATCAGTTCAGACTCAGCAGACATCCGGGACTCATTTACATAGTGGAAAGAAAAGCCGCCATGGCCCGCAATGCCTTACCTCTATGGGATATGGCATTTTTCTCATCTTCGGAAATGTCCGCCAGTGTTTTTCCAGGATATTCATCCGGAATGAAGACAGGATCATAGCCGAAACCGCCGTTTCCGGAT
>CALADR010000225.1 GCA_937890845.1 uncultured Bacteroidales bacterium
AACAGGAAAAGGCCAGACTGGCCGAGTTCCAGTATCTGAAGCTAAAGCAGCAGGTAAATCCTCACTTTCTTTTCAATACGCTGAATATTCTTGACTGTCTTGTATGTGAAAACAAGACAAAGGAAGCAAGCACGTATATACACAAACTGGCAGGAATATACCGCTATATGCTGCAGAATGAAGGTAACAGAGTAGTCAGACTTTCGGAAGAAATGAAATTCGTTACAATGTATGCCGATCTCCTCAAAGTAAGGTTTCAAGAAGGATTTGAGATAAATACGGACATAACGAGCGATGACCTAAACAGAAATGTTGTACCTTGCTCTGTTCAGATGCTTGTTGAAAATGCTATAAAGCACAACATTGTCAGTTCTTCTGAAGTCCTGACAATCGAAATTGTGTCTGACGGGGAAAATGTATCCGTAACCAACACTGTCAACCTGAAGAATTCCGCAGAACCTTCCACCAAAGTCGGTCTGAAGTATATAAGACAGCAATACAAAGACCTCAGCGGGAAACAGACATCAATCATAGAAACAGGTGGAAAATATACAGTAACTCTGCCTCTAATATAAAACCTGAATATGAAAAACTGTAGTAAAATGGTTAATGTACTTATAGTAGAAGATGAAGCAATCGCCAGAGACCGGCTTTCCCGAGCTATTCTGACATGCTTTCCTGAACTCAGGATTGTCGGGGCAACAGGCTCGATAAAAGAGACTGTTGCCTGGCTCAAGGGACACCCGGACACAGCAGAAATCATATTTATGGATGTGGAACTTTCTGACGGAAACTGCTTTGAAATATTCAGACAAGTCGAAATAAACGCAAGCGTAATTATGACAACTGCATACGACACATATGCAGTAAAGGCCTTTGAGGTCAATAGTATTGACTACCTGTTAAAACCTATTGAGCCAGAATCTCTGAAACGTGCTGTAGAGCGTTGTCTTGAAAAAAAACGATATCCGGATACAGAAAAAATCAGGCACTTTCTCCAGCAGGAAAAGCAGGAATACCGGCAAAGGTATATCGTGAAGATGAACGACAAGATAGTTCCTGTCAAAGTTTCCGACATAGCATATTTCTATTCTGAAGAAAAAAACACCACAATGGTGACTTTTGAAGGAAGCAGATATATTATAGACTTTTCATTGGACATACTCTCGGAAGAACTGGATCCCAAAGCCTTCTTCCGGATATCCAGAAGCTGCATAATAAACATACAGACGATAGAAAGTATTGTAAAACATTTTGGAAGCAGGCTGAAAATCATCTCCACACCGGAACCTGACTTTGAAATGACTGTCAGCAGATCCAGGGTTGATGATTTTCTGGCATGGCTGGAAGGAGATAAAGATTAAACAACATACAAATCACATAATTATGATACATCATATTTCAGAAAAAACTCTCACTATTGAGAAGGTACGCGAAATCATTGAAAACAAAATGCTTTTGGACCTAAGTCCAGAAACGGAAAAAGCAGTACAGAATTGTAGGGAATACCTTGATTCTAAAATGGATGATATCGGACGTCCAGTATATGGAGTGACGACCGGATTCGGATCACTTTGCAACATAACAATCCCTGAAGAAGATCTTTCCCAGCTTCAGTACAATCTGGTGGTCTCACATGCCTGCGGTACTGGGGATAAGGTCCGTCCTGAAATCGTTAAACTGATGCTGCTTCTCAAAATACAGTCTCTTTCTTACGGACATTCAGGCGTACAGCTGGCTACTATAAAAAGACTGGAAGATATGTTCAACAATGATATACTGCCTGTTGTCTACCAGCAGGGATCTCTGGGTGCCTCCGGAGATCTGGCTCCTCTGGCACATATGTGTCTTCCACTTATAGGTCTAGGAGAAGTAGAATACAAAGGACAAACACGTCCTTCTTCCGAAGTATGGAAAGAAATGGGCTGGGATACGATAAGACTACAGTCTAAAGAGGGTCTGGCTCTGCTTAACGGAACGCAGTTCATGAGTGCTCATGCAGTATGGTCTCTGATTCAGTGCGAAAGACTTTCCGAGTGGGCCGACCGCATAGGAGCAATGTCTCTTGACGCATTTGACGGCAGGATAGAAGCATTCTGGCCGCAGACACATAGAGTACGTCCTCACAAAGGACAGGCAGAGACTGCAGCAAGATTCATGGAACTACTTGAAGGAAGCCAGATTATAAAAAGAGTTAAGGAACATGTACAGGACCCTTATTCTTTCAGGTGCATACCTCAGGTGCACGGGGCCAGCAAAGATACCATACGCTATGTCAAGTCTGTAATAGAGACTGAAATCAACAGTGCTACAGACAACCCTACTGTCTTCCCGGATGAAGACCTGATAATCTCTGCAGGAAACTTCCATGGACAGCCTATCGCTATCGCCATGGATTTGCTGGCAATAGCAATAGCCGAGCTGGCAAATATATCAGAAAGAAGAATTTACAAATTAATATCCGGACAGAGAGGACTCCCTAAATTCCTGGTTGCAAAGCCTGGCCTTAACAGCGGATTCATGATTCCACAATACACTGCAGCATCGATTGTAAGCCAGAACAAAGGACTTTGCATGCCTGCCAGTGTAGACTCTATACCTTCTTCACAGGGTCAGGAGGATCATGTAAGTATGGGTTCCAATGCAGCAACAAAGCTTGTGCGCGTAGTAGAAAACACAGAGAGAGTTCTGGCCATAGAACTTTTCAACTCAGCCCAGGCTCTGGAGTTCCGCAGACCGTTGAAATCATCACCTGCAATCGAAAGCATCTTTGATGAATACCGTAAGTCAGTACCGTTCATTGAAGAAGATACATATATGCATCCAATGATTGAAAACTCTATAGAGTTCATAAGAAAATAACCGACCTATGGGGAAGATTTTGATCAAAAACATAGGAGAACTCATCGGGATTGTTCCGGAAGGAGTCTTGAAAAAAGAAGGCAGAGAGATGGGTGAAGTCTCATCTCTCAAAAATGCCTGGCTTCTTGCTGACGGTGAAAAAATAGAGTCTTTCGGCAGAATGGATGATTGCCCTCCTGTTCAAGAGTCAGAAGGAATACTTCATGGGCATAAAGTAGAAATCATTGATGCAGAAGGCGGTATGGTAATGCCTGCCTTCTGCGACTCACACTCGCATATAGTTTATGCCGGGTCACGTGAAGGTGAATTCAGAGACAAGATAAATGGCCTCACCTACGAAGAAATCGCAGCACGTGGAGGAGGTATCCTTAACTCTGCCGACTTGCTTCACGAAACATCAGAAGAAGAACTTTTCAGGCAATCTCTCAAAAGAGCTGAAGAAGTCATGCACAAAGGTACCGGAGTTCTGGAAATCAAGAGCGGATACGGTCTGAATACTGAAGATGAACTGAAAATGCTCCGCGTAATACGCCGGCTGAAAGCAGCTCTTCCTCTTGAAATCAGATCCACATTCCTAGGTGCACATGCAGTAGGCCGGGAATATACAGGAAGACAGGGAGAATACGTGGATATGGTATGCAACGAGATGTTGCCGGCAGTAGCTGCGGAAGACCTGGCTGACTTTGTAGATATTTTCTGCGACAGCGGCTTCTTTACACCGGAAGAAACACTACAGATTCTTGATGCAGCCAGGAAATATGGTCTCCGCGGGAAAATACATGCAAACGAACTCGGAGTATCAGGAGGCGTCCAGGCTGGTGTAAGCAGAAATGCTCTTTCCGTAGATCACCTTGAGCAGACTACAGATGCTGAAATAGAAGTTCTTCGCGGCACAGAGACTATGCCTACCATGCTTCCAGGAGCTTCTTTCTTCTCCAATCTCCCATACGGAAGGGCAAAAGACTATATAAAGGCAGGACTTGGAGTAGCACTGGCATCTGACTACAATCCAGGCTCATCCCCTAGCGGAGACATGAGGTTTGTGATGGCATTGGGATGCATAAGAATGAGGCTTACACCGGAAGAGGCATTCAACGCATGCACGCTGAACAGTGCCTATGCAATGGGAGCCAGCCGCATTGCCGGTTCAATAACCGAAGGGAAGCTGGCAAGCCTTATAATCACCTGTCCTGTACCGTCACTCTCATTCATACCTTACAGTCATCAGACTCCTTTTATAAAGACTGTAATATTGAAAGGCCAGGCTATATAGCTTAAGATGCTGTTTAATCCTCTAAAATCAATAGAAAATCATTACCTTTGTCTGTTGCGGCATAAACCGCAACAGACAATAAAAAATTTTATATTATGACACTTGGCATTTGCAGTGATCACGCAGGATTCGAATACAAAGCCGGCCTGATCAAGTACCTCGAAGAAAAAGGTTATAAGGTTAAAGACTTCGGAACTGATTCTCCTGAAAGTATGGACTATCCTGATGTTGCTCACCCTCTGGCTCTTGCTGTTGAAAACCACGATGTTGATGCAGGAATAGCAATGTGCGGCACAGGAAACGGAATGGCATTCACGCTAAACAAGCATCAGGGTATCAGAGCTGGACTTGCATGGAACGAAGAAATAGGCAAACTTGTAAAACAGCATAATAATGCCAATATACTTGTAATGCCGGCACGCTTCATCCCGTATGATATGGTATGCAGGATTACAGATATTTGGCTCAATACAGAATTTGAAGGCGGACGCCACCAGAAAAGGATTGACAAAGTACCAGTAAAATAACAAGAAACTTTTATACAGTTTCCCAATACAGGAAAATTTGGAAAACATAAATACACAGGCGGTGCAGGAAGCAGAAATTCCCGCACCGCTTATATTGAGAAAAGGAACAGAACTCACACGCAGCATAGATGACTATCCCGGAGGAATAATCATACCTGTAAACAAGCCATATAGGTGGACGTCCGCAGATGTCATACGCAAAATCAAATATGCTGCAATCAGGCATTTCAACAAAAAAAACCTGAAAGTAGGACATGCCGGAACATTGGATCCTCTTGCTACAGGAGTGTTGCTTGTATGCATAGGAAAAGCAACCAAGCTGGCGGAAGAGCTCCAAAGCCACGACAAGGAATATATTGCAGGAATTTCATTCGGAGCCACGACTCCGTCATACGACCTTGAAAAGGAAATCGATGCAAGATATCCTCACGCGCATATCACAGCTGACAGCATCCTGTCCGCTCTCAAGCCGTTTCTTGGCGAGCAGGAGCAGATTGCCCCTCTTTTTTCCGCAAAGTCAGTAGATGGAGTCAGGGCATATGAAATAGCCCGCAAACTATGGAAAAAACAGGCCGGTTCAGATAGTCCTGGAGAAGCCGGCGATATAAGAACATTTGACAAGGCGGCAGAATCCATAATCAGAGCATCAAAAATCAGAATCGATGAGCTTGAACTTCAGGAGTTTATTCCAGGAGGCGAAAAAAAATCCTGCCTCACTGCAGCCGTAACCGGCAGTGCAGAAGACAGGACAAACACACACACGGTAAAAATTAACGTTACTGACAACTCCGCACTTCTGCTTCCAGAAGCTAAAATAAGGATAATCTGCAGCAAAGGCACCTATATCAGGGCTTTTGCAAGAGACCTCGGAGAGGCTCTTGACAGCGGAGCCCACCTCAGTTCCCTTGTACGAAGCAGAAGTGGCGATTTCAGGGTCGGAGAATGTCTCAGCATTGACGATGCAATAGGAATTCTGACATGACATTCAAGTATTCATACGGACATATCTGGAAAGTCGCATATCCCATTCTGATAAGCCTTATTATGGAACAACTTATCGGAATGACAGATACTGCGTTTCTGGGAAGAGTGGGAGAGGTGGAATTGGGAGCATCCGCCATTGCCGGAGTATATTACCTTGCCATTTTCGTGACAGGATTCGGATTCGGGATTGGCTCCCAGATTATAATCGCAAGGAGAAACGGAGAACGCAACTACAAGGAAACCGGAAACATCTTCTACCACGGTGTCTATTTTCTGCTTGCCCTCGCCGCAGTAGTTATAGGACTGTCGGAAGTACTGTCTCCCTGGATTCTGAATAAAATAGTCTCTTCACAGCAGATAGCAGGCGCGGCAATGGATTATGTACGGTGGAGACTTATAGGGCTTGTATTTGCTTTTGTCACAGTGATGTTCCGGGCATTCTATGTCGGTACGACTCAGACCAAGACGCTGACCCTTAACTCTATAGTAATGGTTCTGTCCAATATCCTGTTCAACTGGATACTGGTATTCGGACATTTCGGATTCCCGGCCCTTGGCATTACTGGAGCAGCAATAGGCTCAACCCTCGCGGAACTCGTGTCGCTCGTATTTTTCATAATCTATACGGCGCGCAGGACTGACTGCGAAAAATACGGTCTGGACAGGAAAATCAATTTCAGCTTTGGAAAACTTGGAGACATCCTTTCCATTTCAGTCTGGACTATGGTACAGAATTTCTTTTCCATTACCACCTGGTTTATCTTCTTCCTGTGCGTGGAACACCTCGGCGAGCGTGCTCTTGCCGTATCCAATGTAGTACGTAGTATATCCGGATTCATCTGGGTATTTGTATCTGCATTTTCCTCTACCTGCAGTTCACTGGTCAGCAATCTAATAGGAGAAGGTCACCAGGACTCAGTTCCCAGCCTTATAATCAGAGTGATAAAACTCACTTATATACCGGTGACTGTCCTGCTGGTCGGGTTCTCAATATTTCCTGAAACAGTAATAGGAATATACACTGACATACCTGGCATCGTGGATGAATCCGTTTCTTCATTATGGGTTCTCTGCCTTTCATATCTACTTACGACTCCGGCACTTATATGTTTCAATGCCATATCCGGCACAGGCAATACCAAGACTGCCTTCGGTCTGGAAATGATAGTGCTGGTGCTTTATACAACATTCTGCATATTCATAATCAACGG
>CALADR010000226.1 GCA_937890845.1 uncultured Bacteroidales bacterium
CTGTGGGAGTGGTTGGCGATACTTCCGCATTTTACGCAGATGGCGTGAACTTTCTGCACATCTTCGGCTACAGCCATCAGTGCCGGCATAGGTCCGAACGGCTTTCCTGTAAAATCAGTATCAAGACCTGCAATTATTACACGGACGCCCCTGTTGGCAAGTGTCTGTGCTACCTCAATTATTGTCTCATCAAAGAACTGTGCTTCATCGATACCTACAACATCTACATCGCTTGAAAGCAGAAGCATACTTGCAGGAGAGTCTATAGGTGTAGACCGGATGCTGTGCGAGTCGTGTGACACTACTTCATCATCCGAATATCTTACGTCTATGGAAGGCTTGTATATTTCCACTTTAAGATTTGCAAACTGAGCTCTTTTAAGCCTCCTGATGAGCTCTTCTGTCTTCCCTGAGAACATCGAACCGCAGATAACCTCGATCCAACCTTTTTTTACGTTTTCTAAAAACATTTCCTTATTTTTGCACTGATGCACAAAGATAGTCAATTATCGTTTTATGGAAAATAGTCAGCGGATAATTTTGTCGGGAATCAAAGAGATGATTTCTTCGATGTACAGAGAAATCCACGAGTTGGAAAATAAGCTTGGAGAGATTGAAATTCAGATAGATAAGGCCTTGGGGGTAGAAAATGTCGCGGTAGATCTGGATTATGTTCCGGTCGCTGGTATAGAGAAAGATACCCGTATTGAGACAGAGCAGGAAACTGTAAGTTACGAGAAGGAATCTGCAGGAGAATCCATGTCTTCTGAAGTGGTGAGTGATAATGAGTATGAGATGGAAGAGCAGGATGGAAAAGAGCCTGAAATGATATTGCCATCTTTAGATGGTATCTTGGAGACTCCGGGTGATATCAGAGATATGCAGGATGGCAGTTCTGATGTGAAAACCCTACTGGCAGAGGAACTTGAAAAGGATAGCAGACCAGCGGTAATGGATGTTATGACAGCAAAAGAACCATGGCGTACAGACAGACCGGGAGCTTCATTGAAAGATATAAGAAGTGCCATATCACTGAACGACAGGGCTTTGTTTATCAATTATCTTTTCAGGGAGGACCCATCATTGTTTATTGATACGGTTTCTGTTTTCAATTCTATGGAAACGCTGGATGAGGCAGTCGGCTATCTTAAGGATAATTTTCCAGAATGGGATATGCAGTCAGAAGTAGTCTATCGTTTTATGATGGCAGTCAGAAGAAAATTAAGATAGGTTTAAATGACAGGAAAACTTTATATAGTACCTACTCCGGTGGGGAATCTTGAAGATATGACATTCAGGGCTGTATCCGTGCTGAAGGATGCAGACCTTATATTGGCGGAAGATACGAGGACCAGTTCTGTCCTTTTGAAGCACTACGACATACACGGGCGTCTCGAGTCACACCATAAGTTCAATGAACACAGGACGGTCTCAGTAATTAAGGAGAGGATCCTTGCCGGACTTAATGTCGCATTGATAAGTGATGCAGGCACTCCGGGTATTTCAGATCCGGGATTCCTTCTGGTCAGGACTTGTTCGGAAGAAGGGATAACTGTAGAGACACTTCCCGGTGCTACAGCCTTTGTGCCGGCATTGGTAAGTTCAGGATATCCTTGTGACAGATTCTGTTTCGAGGGATTCCTGCCTGTAAAGAAAGGACGGCAGACCAGACTGTCAGAGTTGGCACTTGAGACAAGGACAATGATTTTCTACGAGTCGCCGTACCGTCTGGTAAAGACTCTGGAGCAGTTTGCTGAATTTTTCGGAGCAGGCAGACGATGTTCTGTGGCGAGGGAAATCTCAAAACTTCACGAGGAACACAGGCGTGGTACTTTGGAAGAGGTGGCTCAATGGTACAGAGAGAATGAGCCCAGAGGTGAAATCGTCATAATAGTAGAGGGAGCAGAACCTCAAAAAAAAGAGAAGAAGAGCTATAAGGTAGCTGAATCTCTTTGATTACATTCCCGGGTAGAGGCAAGGGCCCGGGTTAGAGCGGGGGAGACAGTGGAGAGAGAGTTATAATATGAAAGTTAGAGATGATTCAGGAGAAAACACAAAGTCGGGGTTTTCAACATCAGTAATTGCCGGAGGTGTCGCTCTGGTATTTCTTATCATCGGGTTTCAGACTGCGATGTTTATCCACAAGGCATCAGTGGCTGCCATAGTCAGTCACAGGGATAGGCCGGATACTGTGTATGTAACGGAGTATCACTATGTACATGATGCAGAAGAGGCTTTGTCCGAAAGCAGTGTAGTATCAGGAAATCTGTCCGTAAGGCGAAATGTTCCGGCAAGTAACGGGCAGAAAGTGATTGTCGGAAGAGATACTGTCAGGTCAAATTATGCTCATAGTCCCAGAGCTGAAGCCATTTATAGAAAATATTCTGAAAAGTCGGCAGAGTCATTCCGTTTCAATCCCAATACCGCCAGTGTTTCTGATCTTGAGCGTCTGGGCTTTTCAGAAAAACAGGCCCGTTCAATAGTAAGATACAGGGAAAAAGGAGGACGCTTCCGTCGCAGGGAAGACTTTGCGAAGTCTTATGTCGTGGCGGATTCTGTTTACAGGCGTCTTGAACCATACATAGATATTCCGCTTTTAGATCTTAATCTTGCTGATTCTGCGGCTTTTGATGCACTCCCCGGCATAGGCGGATATTTTGCATCTCAGATGGTGAAGTACAGGAAACGGCTCGGAGGTTCGTATTCATTCAAAGAGCAGCTCATGGAAATATGGAAGTTCGATAAGGAAAAATATGATGCCTTATCTGATCTTGTTACTGTTTCACCGGAACACAAGAAGCCTTATCCTATATGGACATTACCCGAAGACTCACTGAGAATGCATCCGTATATAGGTTCTTATGCTGCCAGGGGAGTGGTGTTATATAGGGAAAATAACCCCGCATCTGCCTGGACCGTAGAAGGTCTGGTAAATGCGGGAGTTATAGATAGGGAAAATGCCGCTAAGTTGTCCCGTTGCATCTTAAAGTAGTCTGCCCTTGCCGCTTATTTCAAAAACATCTTTACAAGACGTTCTTTCAGAGCTGTATATGGCTGGTATCTCATAGGCAGGTCCAGCCATACAGGCTTATCTACAAT
>CALADR010000227.1 GCA_937890845.1 uncultured Bacteroidales bacterium
TGCTGCAATTCCATCAGGAAGAACTAGGAGCTGAAACATCCATAGGAATTGCAGGACAGCGTGCAATGAACCTGCTGAATATGGGACTGTACGGCCCGGCAGGACAGGCAGGAGAAGATTTGGTGAATGCCCTCAAAGATGCCATTCCTTTCGAATCCCTCTACAGCTTTATCTTCATAGGACGCATGGGCAAAGCTCTTGCAGATTATCCCGCGCCCTATGTGGAAAGGCCATCGCACGATGTATCTATACCTATGAAATGCGACACTGTAGGAAGAGGGTATCATTTACATATTCCTGTGGAAGTGAACGGAATAACCAAGAATTATATATTTGACACAGGATGCTCGTTCGGCAACTTCGTCTCTGAAAAATACGCAGAAGAAGCCGGATTGAAAATAATCGCAGACTCCATTCCTGTTTCCGGAATAAGCATTGGCTATGTAAAACTGGCTGTTGCTGATTCTATGAAAGTCGGTGAAATAGTATATCACAACCCTGTATTCATGGTCGCACCTCCTGACAAGGAAGTTGATTCCGTGTTTGGGTTTGATGGTGTATTGGGCTACAATTTCATCAGGGATATAAAAGAAGTAATCATTGACAATGAAAACGGAAAGTTTGTATTTCCTTCACGTATCTCGGATGGGGAACCGAATATGTGCATGGTCTCCAATACTCCGAATATCAGAATCGAGTACGATGGACAGCCGTATGATATAGTTTTTGACTCTGGAAACGTGAAGTCGGATCTCGGGAATAAATTTGCAATGATGTTTCCTGAAACATTGTCCGGACTGGAAGAAAACGCAAGCTCAAGGGGCGGATTCGGAGGAATCTCCCAAGTAAAAGTGGTGACACTTCCAGAGTTTGAATTCAACATATCCGGACAGCCCGTACAGCTTCAAGACACAGAAGTTATAAAAGATGCGGACGGAGGACTTCTGCTTTCCGGCTCCCTGGGAGCAGACTTCATATTGTCATTCAAGCGTCTGACTATCAATTATGAGAATATGTTCGTCCGCGGCGAATAGCAGAAATAGTTTGACGGATCAGCTTTTCCTCCCGGACAGTTACCATCGAAGACTTGCAGTATATAATTTATCGAACTAATTTACAATACCTTTGTTTATAATTTAATAATCGAGAGAAAGGCCAATAAGATTGGTTTTTCTCTCGATTATTAAATATCCCGTGCCTGGCACGGGACGAATACATTAATTTATCCTCGGACACAGCGAACAGAGTAGCCGTAGCCGCGGCCGTAGAGGTAGTACGCAGGATCGACGTGGCCATCGTTGCGGAAGTGAAGGTAGTACGCGTAGTAGTACTGATCAGGCGTCACAGACCAATAGCGACCGTGTGAACCGACATTGAGCAACGAACCATCACTATCGCTACGATAGCCGGCAGCAGGATATGAAATAATAGAATCAGAGCCAAACTTACCTGAGAAATTCAGTCCGTTTCCGTTTGATAATGAGCCGTCAGTAAAAGCCTTATTACTGCCCAAAGCCTTTGCCCCGATGCCGTTTTCTACTCCGTCAGGGATTC
>CALADR010000228.1 GCA_937890845.1 uncultured Bacteroidales bacterium
AAGAACCGGGTTTATCTGGGAATGATCGTGTACGGCAAAGAAGAAACTTCCTTTGCAAAAGGGATCAAGCGGCATACCATACCAGAGAAGGACTGGCAGGTAGCTCAGGGAAGCCATGAACCGATTATTGAAGAAGAACTGTTTTACAGCGTTCAGGAACTCTTGGAACAAAGCAAAAAGGAATTTTATGAAAAAACAGGGATCAATGAGGACTATCAGCCGGAAAATCTGTTCCGTGGCATTATAAAGTGTGCCGATTGTGGTCGGGCGATGAAATTGAGCAAGTTTGTGAGAACAACAAAGTCCGGCGAAAAAAGCTACAGTGCGGTCTATGAATGCGGACGGCATAAAAATTTATATGATTATTCCTGTCCTCAAAAAAGTATTCATAAGAAGGACTTAGATAAGTCTGTGGAGGAAGCAATTCGCTATCATATCCGGCTGTTTCTGGACACAGAACAGGTCATTGCAGAACTGAATAAGAAAGCAACGGTCAGACAGTCAGCCGCCAATCATCAGGATATGATCAAGCAGAAACAGCGTAGAATCGTAAAGGTTGAGCAGATGTCCTGCGGCATATATGAAGATTATCAAGATGGACTTCTGAATGAAACAGAATATCTGACCTTAAGAAAGAATTATTCGGAAGAAGTTCTTACACTGACTGAGGAAATTGAACATTTATTGCAGGAACAGGTTCTATATGAGGAAGAATTTCATGCTTCCGGTTCCCTTTCGGAAATCGTTTATCAGTACAAAGAGTTTCCGGTGCTGACTCGTGAAATCATTGAGGCATTTATTGCAGAAGTTCAGGTACATACAGACAGCAGGCTGACCATCCGCTTCCGCTTTGAGGACGAATTTGAAAAATTGCAGCAACTTGCAGAAATGCGAAAGGGGGCGTAACTCATGGAAAACAAACCTTATGTTGTGGCACTTTACACTCGAATGTCCAAAGAAGATGATGATGTTGGGCTTTATGGAAACAAAGAAGAAAGCAACAGCATTACCAATCAGCGTATGCTTCTGTATGAGTATCTCAAAACACATCCGGAATTTCAGGGATATGAAGTGAAGGAGTTTTGTGATGACGGTTTCAGCGGTAAACGTATAGACCGACCGCAGTTCAATGAAATGCTGGATCTTGTCCGAAAGGGGGAAATCAACTGCATTATCGTGAAGGACTTCTCCCGCTTTTGCAGGGACTATATTGAAATCGGGAACTATCTGGAACAGCTCTTTCCGTTTCTGGGCATCCGTTTCATAGCAGTCACAGACAACTATGACAGCAAAGACAGCGGAACCGAAACTGCCGGGCTGGAGGTGGCATTTAAGAATTTTATTGCTGACTTTTACAGCAGAGACACTTCCAAGAAGCTTCGCAGTACCCGCAGTGAAATGGCAAGGGAAGGGAAATTTGCCAGTGCCAATGCCCCCTACGGCTATCTGAAATCCCCGGAGGACAAGCACAAACTGATTGTGGATGAAGAAGCTGCCCCGGTGGTCAGAAAGATTTTTGAACTGAAACTTGCCGGTCTGTCTGCTCTGAAAATCACAAAGATGCTGAATGAATCCGGCATTCCCTCTCCGGCACAGTACGCACTTCAGAAAAAACGGGGAATGGACTGGAGAAGAAAAAACAGCATTTCCGGTTGGGATTCCACAAAAGTAGTCGGTATTCTGAAGGATGAACGCTATGCCGGAAATATGGTTTCTCTCAAGCGGACGCTGAAAGGTGTTTACGGCAAGGATACGCCGGTCGAGAAAGAAAACTGGATCAGGGTTGAGAATACCCATGAAGGGATTGTATCTTACGAAGATTTTCTCAGGGTACAGGAAACCTTCAAGGTATATCAGAAGCGACAGCCAAAGGAAATTGACCGCACCAATGCGTTTGAGTGTGCTCATTGCGGCAGAAAGCTGTCATACAGCAAAGACCGAAAGAAGCTGATCTGCCGATATGGGGAAGTCAATCCCCAGGCGGTATGCAGCAATGCAGCCTACTCTGACAAAAAACTGCGGGGAGCAGTCATGGCGGCTTTACAGTGGCATTTTGAACAGTTCCTTCATTGGGAGGAGCTTCAAAAGACGCAGCAGGAAAAAGAAGAAGCTGACCTTGACACCTCTCTGTATGAACGATCAATCGCAAACCTTGATAAAAAGAAAACCTGCCTTTATGAAAAATACCGGGAGGGGGATCTCACAAGAGACGAGTATATGAAACAGCGAAGTGAAATCAATACAAAAGTTGAGGAACTGCAAAACAAAGTTCAGGCGATTGAGGCAAGGCGTATGATAAAGAAGAATGGCAATGCAAAAGTTGACCTTCTATCTGAACTGATTCATCAGTATCAGGATGTGAAAACCTTTACCAAGGAGCTGGAACGAATTTTCGTGGAACAGGTTCTGGTGTACGATGCGGAGCATATCAAAATCAAATGGAAGTTTGATGATGTGTTTGCGGCATTGCTGGGAAATGAGTAATCTCCCGATGGGGATTGCTCAGCCCACTATATTTTTTGTTCCTAACTTGACACCAGCAGACGTAACCGACCGCCTGGAGCATATTAATCCAGGACTTGCCACCAGGGCGCGGGTGGTGCTGGATGTGAACAAATCGGAGCGCCATATACGGGGCGGGCTGGCTACAAGGGAAAAATATCATCACAGGCTGGCAATATGCAGCAAGGATGAGGATTAGGGAGTATGGAGGGCCTGGCAGGATTTTGTATGCCGGGCCTTTTGCTGTTCCCGGTTATATCTCCCATGCCTGAATTCTATATCAGGATTAAGATATTAGGATTGATTTTATAAATTAATGTGATTATAATAGGACAAAAATGATATGGGGTGAAATGATAGTATGACCCCGAATCGCGGCCTGCCATGTGCTGCCGTAATCTTAAAAAATAGCACTTCAGATGAAATATGGAGGAATGCAGTATGGAAAAGAAAGAATTAGACTGGGGAAATATCGGATTTAGCTACATGCCTACGGATATGAGATACGTGGCTGATTACAAGGACGGAGCCTGGGGTGAAGGCGTAATGACAGCAGATTCCAATGTGGTGATCAATGAGTGCGCAGGCATCCTGCAGTATTGTCAGGAATGCTTTGAGGGCTTAAAGGCCTATACAACAGAGGATGGGAGCATTGTCACCTTCCGCCCTGATCTGAACGCAGAGCGTATGATGGATTCAGCCGCAAGGCTTGAGATGCC
>CALADR010000229.1 GCA_937890845.1 uncultured Bacteroidales bacterium
TCTACAGAATCACCAAACTTGAGGTGGCTGACAAGAACATTACTGATACTACAGATCCTACAGTAGAAGAGATTGCAATCCAGGCAACTGTTCAGGTGGCAGCTTGGACAATCGAGGATACTACAGTAGAGTGGAAATAACATTGCAGATATAAAAATTCATTATTGACCGTCCGGGACAGACCGGAGTCGTCCCCGGACGGTTTTTAAAAGTTGTTGGTGCTGTTTATACACTTGACAACTTTTCCGTACAGATTAAACAAACCTTTTTAAAATGAAAATTTTCCAGAAAATAATAATTGTTTCGGCTGCCGTCGTCCTGTCTGCCGGATGTATTAAGGAAGATATCAGCAAATGCGGGAATGTTACCCTGAATTTCTTCTATGCAGGAGACAATACTGACGGGACCAATGTCCTCACATCCCATATTTCAAAGGTAGATCTGTATGTTTTTGATGCAGAGGGCAGATTCCTTACTTCGTGGAATTATTCACAGGACGAATTGAAAGATGCTTCACTCTCCATTTCCCGGAAACTTGCCCCGGGAACATATACGGCGGTAGCAGTGGGCAATGCGTTTGAAAATACAGAGGTGACGGATCTGGATGCCGTATCTCTGGACCAAATCTACATCCAGCATCCTCAATGGGACGGTCGCAGAGAGTCTGTCGGAACAAACGATGACAATTACATCGGAAGCAAGACTTTTACAGTCCCAGACAGCAAGGAGCATTTTTACGAGACTGTAGAATTGAAGAGTTCACATATCGATGTCGATATCATAGTAAAAGGTCTCCACGCTCCTGTGAAGTCATCGGCATGCAGCATTCGTATCGAGAATGCCAATGGCCAGACTTCTTTTAAAAATGAAACCAATGCAGAGCAGAAGGGAATATATTACCCTGAGCTCGAATATGATAAAGGTAATGGCTTTTACCGGACCTCCGGACTCCGTCTTTTCAGAATGGACAAGGCTGGTACACTGTCTGATGAGCTTTGCAGGCATGAACTTGTAGTGCTTTCCTCTGACGGATCTGAGGAACTTTACAGAATGTCTGTATATGACTTTCTCTTAGAAAACAAGGATAAACTGGATGTTACCCGTCAGGAAGCCGTGCTTCCTATAGAAGTACATTTCCAGAGTATAGGAGTTACAGTCACAGTACCTGACTGGTATATAGAGGATATAGAGCCGGAATTGTAAAAAGAAGTATTATGTTACAGCTATCTAAATATGTGTCACCGTCCGCCATGACAGCCTTGCTCTCGGCGGCAGTCCTGCTGTTTTTCACGCAATCCTGCAACAAGAATCTGCAATGCTCTGACACAGGGGAAACAGCGACAGTGACCTTGACGTTCAATGCCGGTTCTCCGGAGCAGGAAACTCAGGTATTCCGCTCCGGTATTTCTCCTGTCGGGGACGTTCCTGGAGAAGGTATCAAGACATTGAGAGTCATAATGACTTCAGTCAGCAAGGATGGAAAGGTGAATGTGCTGAAGAACGAGAAGAAGACCTATACGGATGAGGCTTCAGTTAGGACTCTCACTTTGTTTGATGTTCCTTTGGGGGTCTGCAATTTTTATGCGATAGCCAACGAGGAGTCGGTAGGCAAGGAATTTACCACTGAAGTGATACGTGCCGAACTTGAAAAGGTAGATGGTGGAGAGAAACTTCTGTTTGAAGACTTGAATAACAGGTATTTTCCTTATGTAAGCACAGATGGGACACCTCCTCCTGCCGGACTTCCAATATCAGGGCATATCAGGGGAGTGACCATTTCCAAGGATATGGCACCTTTGTTTCTTGAGGTGCGCAGGGCTGTGGCCAAGATTAACTTGTCAGTAAACAATATGCTTGGAAGGGATTTGACATTGTCGGAAATTGACTTCGGAAATTTTTTCAGTGACAGGATTTTCGTATTCAGTGAAAGTATACTTGATGTTCCTGCAAATACATCTTATAAGCCTCTGAAAATAAATGATAAATTAGGATCTTCCGGTACGCTGATTCCTGCAGACGGATCCTATACTTGTACAGTATATATGTATCCTAGTTACGCGTGGAAATCAGGTCTCTCTTCTCCTTATACATTGGGCCTGAGAACAGTCAGACCGACTGGAAACTATCCTCCTATTGCTTTTGTGGATAAAACCACATCGAGGTTGAACTCGATTGCCCGTAATACTCAGGTTAATATCAATGCCACTATCCAGACTACGGCGGATGTGACTATAAATTTCCAGGTGACTGACTGGGTAGGAAAAACCGTGGATGTACCTTCATTTAATTAATGGAACTTATGAGAATAAATAGATTTATATCATTGTTGCTGATATGTCCGATAGTTGCTGCCGTGTCATGCATGAAAACAGAAGTCTTTGAAGACAGTGGCTTCGAGGAAGGTATAAATGTCAGGAAGACGCTTGAGTTTTCTGTAAGGCATGCTCCTGTAATAACCAGGTCAGCACAGTTGTCTGAATATGAGTACAAGGTAAACAATCTGTATATATTCATTTTCAAACCTGATGGAAGTGTACATTTCAAGCAATATTATACTCAGGACGGAGGCGGTCTTAATGTGAAAAACGAGCAGGCTGCTTCTTACGGAAATGTCGTCCTTACAACAGAGACTTTGGCCAATGCAAAAATAGTCGGTATAGCAAACTTGTTTGAGAAGGACAAGACAGGTACTGCATATTATCTTACAAAGTCTGACCTTGACAAGATATCTACACTCGAGGAGCTGCAGGCTACTGTAATGTATATGGGAACATCCCCATCTGTCTATCGCGGAGGTCTGTTTATGATGACAGGTTATGCCAGGGATAGTAAAGGAAGTGAAATCGTTGATATTACCCCTGACGGACGGCTGGATTTCAGTATCCAGCTTGAAAGGACGGATGCGAAGGTGCAGTTCAATATAACGGCTGAGAAGCCGGCAGGGAAAAACTGGAAGGATTTCAACTTCAAGCTAAGGGATTGGAAAATCTGCCGTGTTCCTGCCCAGTCACTGCTTCTGCCAAAGGATAAAGCCGCTATGAATATTACTCAGGATGCAGACGGTGCCGGTATGAAGTATTTTGATACACCTGCATATACAGCTGAGACAGAGCATTCTTCTGAGCAGGGCGGTGGAGGCGGATTCATTTTTTATATGCCGGAAAACAGAAAAGGGTACAGGGCGGAAATAACTGAAGCAGCTTTTCCTGCCGACACACTCAGATATGCCATGAGAGAGGAACGCGATAAGATAAAGCTGGATACTCCGGATATCGCGCATCCAGGAAAGCAGCA
>CALADR010000230.1 GCA_937890845.1 uncultured Bacteroidales bacterium
GGATGAACGGCAGTCAGCCCCGTTTATCCATCTCTTATAAAGAAAGAAGCAAGCTTCCTGAAGTCTTTATAGGCTCTTTCCCATATTTCAGTATTTCGCGGCTTGAAACTCTTCGTAGCTATGCTGTTATACATCGTCTTGCGTATATCAGGCAGGCTTTTTATTTCTCTGTCAGCCGCTGCCATCCAAAGCAGCAGCTCCAGAATTGATAAGGTGTATTATGCCGTTTTCAGCAAGCCCTGATAGTTTTTCCCGGTAACGCGTTCGACTGATTCGGGACTCCAGTATGTACGGACGTCAGCAAAATAGCCCAGGCCAGAGCTTTGGCAAATTCTTCTTTATCGTAGATTCCCTCTGTCATTCTGCGGATTATTTCCACTTCATCGATTCCTTCGCATCTCATTCCCAGGTAGTCTTCAAAGAAATCGGTGTTCACGATTGAGCCTGCAATACCCATACATACGGCACCGATTGAGAGATAACTCTTGCCTCTCATTTCGCTTGCTGCAACACGTCCTATAGTGGTATCTGCGATTATGCATTCGGCAGGGCTGCCGTCCGGATATTTCAGAGTTGAAGATATCAGCTGTGAAACACTTTCAGCCATAGACATTGTCTGCTGCTCAAGAGATTCACGTACAACCTTTCTTTCTGCCGTCAATAGTAGGTCTGATGCCTACTTTAGGCCAGCTGCCTTTAAATCTGTTTATTTGTGTCATAAATTTATGTGGTTTTTTTGTGCTATATTTTCAAAGGTAGTAAAATAATATCAGAAGCTGTCAGGGTATATGACTTTGTTAACAATCTTTTGGCTTTTATAAATAAAAATGAGGCTGGCTCAAAAGTCAACAGACTCTCCAGCCAGCCTAGCATATTCATTTATTGCAGAAGCAAATTACTCCTTGCCTGCAAGTTTCTTGTAAGTATTCAGTCTGATCTTCGCATACTCTTCAGTTTTCTGGAGAAGTTCTGCTGCTTTGTCAGGGAACATCTTGTACAGGGAAGCAAAACGAACCTCGCCTTTCAGGAAGTCCTGGAATTTGCTCCAGTCTGGTTCCTTGCTGTCAAGAGAGAACGGATTCTTGCCCTGCTCCTCAAGGGTAGGGTTGAACCTGTAGAGATGCCAGTAACCGCACTCTACTGCAAGTTTCTCCTCTTTCTGGCTAAGACCCATACCTGCTTTCAGACCGTGGTTGATACAAGGAGAGTAAGCAATGATGAGTGATGGTCCGTCATATGCCTCAGCCTCCTTCACAGCATTGAAGAACTGAGCAACATATACATAGCCATAGCTCATTGCCATCATTCCGAGGTCTTTCTTACGTACTTTCTTTCCTGAAGCTGCGAATTTGGCAATAGCTCCTGCAGGTGTTGACTTGGATGACTGTCCTCCGGTATTTGAATATACCTCTGTATCAAGGACTAGTACATTTACATTCTCACCTGATGCAAGAACCTGGTCAATTCCGCCGTATCCTATATCGTATGCCCATCCGTCACCACCG
>CALADR010000231.1 GCA_937890845.1 uncultured Bacteroidales bacterium
TTTTCAAGTACCTTTTCCAAAGGCTGTCCTTCGCATATTGCAGAAAAGTTATAATAATCAATGCTCAGCCAATCCGAATTTTCCCATTTTTCAGTATATGGATTCGGAGAGTAATATCTTACTATTCCGGACACACGTGCATATGCTTCGATATTCGAACTTTCTGATGAGTCTTTGCCAGAGGCATTTGCCATACCAGAGATATTGCTATTGTCCTCAGACAATAGCATAGCATTATTCCCATAGCTGTAAACACTTATGGAAAAACATAGTAGAAGAAAAAATGCTGAAATTTTCATGTGTCCAATTATTATGTCAGTTTGTGTGTCCCACACTGCGGTAGTCCCAGACGATGTATTTCTGAGACAGTTTTCCGCTTTCTCCGATTGTGGTATTTTCCTGGCTTACAAGTTCCTGAGGCCATCCGTCAGGGAAATAACTGATCCTAAGATAAGAATTCCGGACACCATCTTCTGTAATCTGGCTGTCTATAGTAGAGTTGAAATCATTGCGGAACTCATCCATCTTGTCCTTCTCCATAAAGACCTCGGCGAAGCTGCCTATCAACCCTTTGATATCTTCTTTCGGGATGTAGTTACAGACATCTGCAGATATTCCATATTCGTATGTCTGGGAATCATACCAGATTTCAGTCTTTGAATCAGATGCATATTCTGTATCTGTCGCATCATTGTGGCTTCTTGTTGCACCGAGCTTATACTGGCCTCCGTGATAGTTGAAAAGCAATTCCAATTCTTCGATGTATCCATCTACAAGTTCATCAGTATCAACCAGATCTCCTATCTTTGTCAAATCATATCCGACGGCAAGCAAGGAGTCTGTATATGGTATTTTTTGAATGACCTTTTCAAGTACATCCCTTGATTGCTTCTTGATTTCCTTCAGGTTGTCATATTTTATGATTTTTCCCAACTCATCAGTCCGGAATTTTATTGTTGTTCCCACTGTGGCATCCCGGAGTGTCTCAATAGTTTGTTCTATCAAATTCTGGACTTCGGATTCAACTTCCTTGCTTGTGCCGAACTCCAGAGATGTATATTCCATATTGTATCCTTTCTTCGTTGAATCGGTAACAGTAAGCATCACCTTTGCCGAAACGCCAAGTGTCATGACAGTGTCTTGTCCTCTGACTTTCCATTGGTTTTCATATATCCAATAGGTCATTGTATCCCTTTGGCTGAACCATGCTATGACCGGCAGAAGGCTGTCTTCCTGAGCGGAAACATTTTCATCATCCAGAGACATTCGTTCATGATACGGATAATGCAATGATGCAGATGATGACAATACTACAAACAGTCCTGCAATGACAAGAATCCACGAATAATTTTTCAAGCAAGCCATAATACAACCTCCATTTGACAAAATATAATTATGGCACCAAAATTATGCAAAATCAGGGAGATTTCCTACCCCCCCCGATTTTTATTTAATTTGTTGGTAGTCAGGTATATTTGACTGACTTTTCCGGATTTAGGCAGACG
>CALADR010000232.1 GCA_937890845.1 uncultured Bacteroidales bacterium
GCTACGGTCCAGTTGGGCATATTCTGTGACAGAATGGCTACTCTGTCACCTGCTCCGATTCCGTATCTGGATAGCATATGTGACAGCTCGTCACATTTAAGTTTGAAGCTTCCGTATGTGTAGCCCATATCTGAATCCAACATCTGGGACAGTTTGTTGTTCTCATACAGGGCTGTAGAGTAGTCATATAACTTGGCGAGGGTATCAATGTACTTTTCCCTCATTTTGATTATTTTTTTATACACAAAATTCATATTTGTCTATGTATGTGATTAAGAATCATCCTGTAAGTGGCTGAAGCAGTCTATAGACGTCAGTGAGTCACATATTTCTCAGGGTGTTTTCCCTGCATGTGCATCTGCTCATACAGATCCTGAATCCTTTTCATATCTGCCCTGGCATCATCGGTAAGCTCTACTTTTACACCTCTTCCTACGCGCTTGGTCTTCCAGTCGAAATATCCCAGATATACGGGAATATTACATTCTTTGGCGATGGTATGGAATCCTGTCTTCCAACGCTTGATGGCTTTACGGGTTCCCTCAGGAGCAATGGCAAGGTGCATATATTCAGCCTTGTTCATTTCATGAATAATGCTTACCATGAGTGCTGTCGGGTTTTTTCTGTCCACCGGAACAGCTCCCAGTGCTTTAAGCAGCGAGCCAAGAGGCCACCAGAAAAACTCTTTTGCTATCATTACGTTAGCAGTACCTCCTACGGAAGTATAATAAAGATATGATACGACGAAGTCCCACATAGAAGTGTGTGGTACTCCTAAGATAATGCATTTTTTTTCAGGAGCGGGTGGCTCGACAGCTGTCCAGCCCATGGACCTTAAAAGGAATCCGCAAAAATTTTTCCACATAATTTTAAATGTTTACATCCTCCAGCTCTTCTTCCGATCTCAGATTCTGGCGGATAAAGTTCTGTCTGTCAATAGTGTTGACTCCCATATAGAATTCCATAAGCTCAGAAATGGATTCTTCGTCACCGAGTTTCACGAGATCGAGTCTCATGTCTTCACCTATGAAATTTTCGAATTCATGGGAGGAAATCTCTCCGAGACCCTTGAACCTTGTGATTTCAACGCCGGTCTTCAGGGCTTTTATTGCAGCTTCTTTCTCTTCAATGCTGTAGCAGTATCTGGTTTCCTTTTTGTTCCTTACCCTGAACAGAGGAGTCTGAAGAATATGTACGTGTCCGCGTCTGATAATATCCGGATAGTATTTCAGAAGGAAGGTTACCACGAGCATGCGGATATGCATCCCGTCATCATCGGCATCGGTTGCTACTATGATATTGTTGTATCTCAGTGCATCAGTATCCTCTTCGATACCCAAAGCATTTATGAGAAGGTTGAGCTCTTCATTTTCAGCGACCCTCTTGCGGCTCTCCTTATAGCAGTTGATAGGTTTTCCACGGAGGCTGAATACGGCCTGCGTTTCTGCGTTGCGGGCCTTGGTGATGGTACCGCTTGCAGAATCTCCCTCTGTAATGAAGATACTTGTGAGTTCCGCCATATCTTTCTTGCTGGCAGGAAGCTTGTCATTATAGTGAATCTTGCAGTCGCGCAGTTTCTTGTTATATACGCTGGTGCGTCTGCTCCTTTCCTTGGTTTTTTTCTGGATTCCGGAAATTTCCTTTCTTTCCTGTTCTGAGGCAATGATCTTTTCCTGCATCGCCGCAGCTGTCTCCTTGTGCATATGGAGATAGTTGTCAAGATTTGTCTTGATAAAGTCGTTGACAAAAGTCCTGATAGTAGGACCTCTGTCTGTTCTCAGTGATCCGTCTTCTCCTTTTACCGTCTTTTCCCACATATAGGTGGACCCCAGCTTGATTTTCGTCTGGGACTCAAAGTGAGG
>CALADR010000233.1 GCA_937890845.1 uncultured Bacteroidales bacterium
GTCAGATACGGACAGTTATGCCGAGGACGGAGAATTGAAATTTGTCAGCTTCTCGGCTCAGAGATTTGATGCCAGGGCTGCAAATCCTTATACGCCAGCCGCATACTCCTGGCCATCAACCTTTTCTGACTCAGAAGAAAAATACCTGTCATCCGAAATCCAGAGACTTATAACACTTCTGGGACTGAAGACAGCAGTATTCAATATTGAAACGAGAGTCGGAACGAACGGCAAGCCCTATATAATGGAACTGACACCGCGCGGAGGCGGTAACCGCCTGTGTGAAATGCTCAGATATGCTACCGGAACAGATTTGATTACTGCCATTACACGTGCGTCAGTAGGTGATAAGCCGGAAAATATAAAGCAGAGACCATACGACGGATGCTGGGCGGAAATTATACTTCACGCAGACAAAGACGGAAAGTTCGGAAAGCTGGAAATATCGGAAGACATGCGACGGTTTGTCGCAGAAGAGGACTTGTGGGTAAATCCTGGAGAGCCGGTGGAAGCTTTCAGCGGAGCCAATAACGCCATCGGCACCCTAGTACTTAAATTCGACTCAGGCAAACAGATGGAAGAGGCTCTGGCCGGTCAGGACAACTGGCTGAAAGTCATTGTGTGGTGATAGAAGGGAGTATTGATAAGTAAAAAGAGTATTATGAAAAGAATAATAGTTTTTGGAGCAACAGGAAATCTCGGAGCAAACATTTGCCTGCATTTGAAAGACAAATATGAAATAATTCCTGTCGGACGCAGGAAAAGTGACAATGGCTTTTTTGCAGATTACGGAATGACCTATCATTCAGCGGATATAAGCAGAAAGGAAGATTTCAGTAAATTGCCTCAGGACAATATATATGCAGTGCTGAATTTTGCAGGAGCCCTTCCGGCTTCCATGAAAGGGTATGATCCCGGACAGTATATATCATCTATAATAGAAGGAACACTCAATGTGCTGGAATACACGCGTAAAGTAAAGGCAGACCGTATTGTGTTCCCGCAGTCACTGTTTGACATAAGCTATTATTCTTTT
>CALADR010000234.1 GCA_937890845.1 uncultured Bacteroidales bacterium
GACGGGCTGCCGAACTGAGGGCAAAAGGCGAAGACGCCACTATTGAAGAAGTTCTGAAAAATCTGGAGGAAAGGGATTACATAGACTCTCACCGTGAGACTTCTCCTTTAAGGAAGGCTGAAGACGCATTGGTACTTGACAATTCCCACATGACTATGAAAGACCAGATGGATTGGGTAAGAAAAGTCGTTGAGGAAAGGTTCTGTAGTAACGCATAAATTGACTCTGCTATGGGAATTACCGTAGAAATAGATAAAGAATCCGGATTTTGTGCCGGAGTAATCCGAGCTATCGGAAAAGCCGAAGACTTCCTGACAGAAACACGTAAATCAGGAGAAAACCGCAAACTGTTTTCTCTTGGAGCTATCGTGCACAATGATCTGGAATTACAAAGACTTGAGAGACAAGGTCTTGTCACTATAGACAAGGACGACTTGGAGGAGATTGTCCAGGTAGATAATGAAACTCTGCTAATTAGGGCTCACGGAGAACCGCCTGAAACGTTCAGACTAGCTGAAGGTAAAGGCTTTAATGTCATAGACTGTACATGTCCTGTCGTCGTAAAGCTTCAGAAAAACATAAAGGATGCGTATGAGAGGCTTAATGAAAAAGGACAGAGGGGGCAGATAATAATCTTCGGAAAGATAGGACATGCTGAAGTTCTCGGTCTTATGGGACAAGTAGGAGGACATGCCATCGTTATAGAGGATCTTGACATGCTTGAGAAAAACATTTCCTCTGGGATCATAGACCTCAACCGGAGGACAGAGGTATTTTCTCAGACTACAAAAAGCCCTGCCGAATATGCAGTAATCTGCACAAGGCTTGAAGAAATGATGGCTGAGGCTAGAGAACTTTCAATAGAACGGTTCAAGGGTACAAAACTACTTACAGTACACAATACAATCTGCGCACAGGTAGCTTCACGCCATGCAAGACTAACAAAATTTGCTATGGAACATGATGTAATCATCTTTGTTTCAGGAAAGGCAAGTTCCAACGGGAAAGTGCTTTGCAACCTCTGCAAATCAGTCAACATACGCACCTATCATATAGGAGGCCCTGCCGATATCCGCAGGGAATGGTTCAGGGATGATGACAAGGTAGGTGTCTGCGGTGCCACTTCCACACCGAAATGGCTGCTTGACGAAGTGGCTGACAGCATAAGAATGACAGTTGCCGCTGCAGAGTCCGGCCAATAATTTTGCAATGTCAGAACTGTTTTATAATTTTGCATGCGCAAATTTGAATATTCAATAAAAAATCAATACTTTATGGCAACAACAGCTGATTTCAAAAACGGCCTTTACATCAACTACAATGGCAAACCTTGCTCAATCGTATGGTTCCAGCATGTAAAACCGGGTAAAGGTCCCGCTTTCGTAAAAACCAAGCTCCGTAACCTCGAGAACGGAAGAATCCTAGAAAACACCTTCACTGCAGGTGCTAAAATCGACACTATCAATGTAGAGAGAAGACCTTACCAGTTCCTTTACAAGGACGAGGACGGATTCAACTTCATGCACGAAGAGACTTTCGAGCAGATTCACCTTGACGAGGATCTTGTTGACAACGCAGACCTCATGAAAGAAGGCCAGCATGTAGAAATGATGTTCCTTGCTGACGAGGAGAGATGCCTCACTTGCGAGCTTCCTACATATGTAGAGATGGAAGTAACTTACACTGAGCCTGCTGTTAAAGGTGATACAGCATCCACAAATGCCCAGAAAGAGGCTACTCTCGAAACAGGCGCCATCATTATGGTTCCTCTTTTCATCAACCAGGGAGACAGAATCAGAGTAAACACTACTGACCGTTCATACGGAGAGCGTGTAAAATAGTTACAGTACAAATATCCGCAATATCACGGAATCAGAAAAAGCCGGCGCATTTGCCGGCTTTTTCCATATCTTCCTTTCTGGTCTCTGACAGGTATCCTCTACAGTCCATAGACCCAAAACAAATACTCAATTTTCAGCTTCCAGGTAAAATACCGCGCTGTCATATATCTTTACCAGTTTTGGATTTATACCTGCATTTATGAGATAATCTCCTTTAAAAACTTTTCCGGAACCCCAGAACGATGATTTTGTGACATTGAGTTCTTTAACCATATATTCAAGTTCAGGATCCAGTCCGAAAAGACGCAGCTGTGGGATAAGGGTCCGTGCCTGATACTTGAGGCAGTAAGCAAAGAGCACTGCACGCTTTCTGTCTTTGGATACATACATCATAGAGTAGAAGTCGGTATCATACGGGGATTTTATCCTGTAGAGGTCGCCGTAATAAATCAAATCACTATACTGCTTGTAAGAAGCAATCGCTTTTCGCGCGAACTCTTTTTCGCTTTCTGTCATCTGTTTAGGCTGAAGTTCCATTCCCATACGTCCGGAACAAGCCATATCGAAACGGAATTTCAAAGGAGTAATATTGCCTGACTGATGGTTCGGGACAGCTGAAACATGAGATCCTGTTACAAAAGCAGGATAGATCAGATTGGTTCCATACTGTATGAAAGCACGGGACAATGCTTCAGTGTTGTCACTTGTCCAGAATTCATTGAAATACTTCAAGGCTCCATATTCAACACGTCCTCCGCCGGAAGCGCATGCCTGGATGAACACTTTCGGATACTTGGCCCTTATTCTCTCCATGACTTTATAAAATCCCTGGACATATTCCACCCAGAAATGACTCTGCCTGTCAAGATATCCTGACCCGAAACTTTCAACATGCCTGTTTGCATCCCATTTAATATAGTCTATGTCTCCAAGCTGCATCGTATTGTCAAAAACGCCAAACACAAAATCCTGAACTTCAGGATTTGACAAGTCGAGAAGCCACTGGTATCTCATAGTCGGCATTTCCCTGTCTTCGGCCCTGACAATCCATTCAGGATGCTTTAACGCCAGATTGCTTTTCGGACTTACCATTTCAGGTTCTATCCAGATTCCGAATTTCAGTCCTGACTTATGCGCATAGTCTGCAAGATATCCTATTCCCTCCGGCAATTTGTCGCTGTTGACAGACCAGTCTCCAAGAGCCTGTTTTGCATCATTTCTCTTGTAAGTCTGCCCGAACCACCCGTCATCCAGTACAAACAGGTCGAGCCCCATATTCTTTGCGTCGTCAATCATGTCAGTAACTGTTTTCGTATCAACGTCAAAATATGCTCCCTCCCAGCTGTTAAGCAATGTAGGACACACTACCGAAGAATCATAACACCACCAGCGGCGGGCCCAGTCATGAAAATTACGACTTGCCTGACCTGCCCCCTGACGGCTGAATGTATAGATCATCGGGGGAGTTATAAAAGATGCCCCCTTGCCGAGTTCATATTCCGAAGCATACGGATTTATACCGGACAGGATATTTATATATCCCGTCTCGTCCATCTGGAACTGGATACGGAAGTTTCCGCTCCACGCCAGAGCTCCGGCTATCACTTCTCCTGAATTTTCGTCGAATGATTCTGTATTAAGACTCAACATGAAGGACGGATTTTCCGTATGTGTAGTCCTCACACCCTTCTTGCTTTCTATAACCTTTGTCCCATGAGTAAGGATTTCCCTGTCAACCTGCATTTCCCTGGCCCAGGAACCGTAAAAATGTGTCAGAAGATATTTATCGGCCACTACTGGCAATGAGCTTGAGTAATAAGATTCAAGACAGACAGACTTCTTACCAGTATTAAGAATTTCGGAATTTGCAACGATTACGTCTTCTTTCCAGAAAGCCTGGTAAATGAGTCTCACCCTTACGCCTTTTGAATCTTCCAGCCATATTTCTGTATTGACAACATCACCTGTCTTCTCATACACGCTGTGCGACAGATACTTCAACTCAGTATTCATATCTCCGTCGCTCTGGCGCACTGCCAAGGCCGCATCATTGAAATACCGTCCGCCGGCAGCAGGATATGCCATAGGGTCCGTTCCATAGTCTGTTCTTCTGTAACTGTTATACAGATTGAAGTTCTCAGGAACAGTCACTTTCCCGCCGAAATGGCGGAAAAGTAAGTTCCTGTCCTTGTCAACATACATTACCATTGATGTATTTTCCGTTTCAACGGTAATGGAGACCTGCCCTTGCACTGCAGCTTCATCCTTTGCCTGAAGCACAAAAAGAGAGGATAGTGCAACTATCAAGGTTGCAAAAAATCTATTCATTGTCTATAGGTCATTTAGTTAGTTTCACGACTATATCATCAATAAAGAACCTCTGTCCCTTACCTTCCGATGTAAATTTAATCTGCGTCTCGCTGGTTGCTCCCGCTATAATGACTTTCACAGGCGTCCACTGCCCTACAGGAAGATCTGAAAAATTCCATTCCCCTCCTTCAACAACAGTTCCTGCTCCTTCTACGGAAACAATCATCCTGCCATTGTCGGCGGCTCCGGTCTTCCAGGAAAAATAAGGACAAAGCAGGAAAGACAACTCTATCTCTTGCGTTCCTGTAACCTTTTCCAGACGGCATGTTTTTATCCATCCCGCTGCGGAACCTGTTCCGAATTTAGGATATCCTGCATGACCATAGACTTTCGATCCTGACCATCCTTTCAGTCCAACCACATCGGAAACAAAATTCCCCGGAAAACTGCCAGTATTATAATAATCTCCTGTAGAATTGTCCGGACTGTAAAATTTGTCTGCAGCCAAATCCAATGAAGATGCTGTTTTAGTGCTTGTTGGACAAAAGCCGTATCCACCTTCAACATAATCTCCTGCCCAAACAAAATTATGAAAACTTTCCGAAAGGATAAAATCTTCCGAGATGACAGGTTCCGGTTCTGTCAGAACCTGAAGTTCCGCCCACTCGGACGAAGAACACAGAGACTCGTCCGAAGAAAGAGCTCTCATTCTTATTGTATAAACTGTAGAAGGCTTTAAATTTGAAAAGGCTATATTGTTCTTGAAATGCAAGTTTTTAAAGGCATATTCCTTTATGACGTTCAGAACCGAACCGTCGGGGCCGACGCATTCGAAACCGTACTTCCTGTCAAAATACTCTCCTGTAACATCATCCCACTCATAAATGACAGTATTGTGTGTTTTCTTCAATACTCTTATTAAAGGTGCAGAAAGGAACGGCTTTACAAACTTCTGCTCAAGAGCGACAGATACAGACACATCATCAGTACCTGAAACAGTCACAAAATCAATGACGGCACTCCTGTCTTCATCAGCTTTGCCTGCTGTAAGCACTAAATTGAAACTACCTGCATCACCGGAAATCGCCGAAGACTCAATCCATGAAGGGAGATTCCTCAGTTCCCATTTTTCATTGGAAGAAAGTTCAATGGTTATCTCGCCTCCTTCAGGTTTGAACTCACCTGACACAGGATTTACTACAAGAGTTGGAGCGGAAGTTTCCGATGCTGTAACCATAATATCATCAATAAAAAACCTGCCTTTGGAAGCTACTGCCGCACTTATCTTCAATCTGGTAGAAGATGTAGCGTTCTTCACTATGACTTTGCAGTCATGCCATACCAGAGGCTCTGCCGAAGACAAATCTATTTCTCCGTTTTCGACAGTTCCTGCACCTACAGCCTCAACCAGGATTTTCGAATCATCCACACTACCGTCTTTCCATTCATAATATGGAGATGCCTTGAACGATAACTCTATATCTTTCACGCCATTGACTTTGGCTAACTCAGGAGTTGTGAGATAACCTGCTGCCGAACCGGTACTTAATTTTCCGAACCCGAGACAGCCGTATATCTTTGAGCATTCCCAGTCAGACAAAATTCCCGTTGATGTTCTGAAATCCTTGCTGAATGTTCCGAAATAATCTCCTGTAGTTGTCCCTGCCGGCTTGAATTCATCAGCTGTGACATTCAATGAAACAGTCGTTTTCTGCGCCTTGTCATTAGGTCTGAAACCGTACCCGCCGGAAAAGTAATCCGTCGTCCAGATAAATCCGTCAAATCTCTCAACCAGTACGGCTTCCTGATCTTCTGACGGCTTCAAAGAGGTCGTGAATTCAGCTTCCGCCCAATAAGACGACAACTTTTCAGCTTCATCTGAAGATATGGCCCTAACCCGGAACTTATATGAAGAAGATGGCATGAGATTTCCAAGGGAAAGAGCTGTTTTGTAAGGACTTGCAAACTGCCCTTTAGTTACTGCATTCAACACCGAATTTGTAGCATTGAGAAACTCGAACTCATAAGTTCCATCTCCATAGTCATCTTCGACAGGCTCCCATGCCACAGTAACAGCATTATGCGACACGCTCTTTATACTTACTTCCGGCTTCGCCAGCCTTGGTATAGACTCTATGTCAAGTACCGGAACGACTTTTTCCACTGTCACTGAAGCACCGCGGGAATCCGTTACCTTCAATTTGACATTTTTATCCCCGGAATTCATATATACTACCGATTCGATGTATTTTGAGCCTGTAAGTCCGTCACCAAAATCCCACTCGTACGTATAAGGGAACTCCCCTCCCTTGACTGTCACTTCAAATACGACTTCAGACTCCGAAACCGGTGCGTCCGGGACAACGGAGAAACCGGCTTCCAACGGGAAAAGATACTTCTCTTCCCTTGCGCAACCTGCCAGAATCAAAACAGATGCAGTTATCAGTGTTATTATGTTTTTCATAGTTATTCTATCTGTTTACTTATATTGCCCTATGCTGAACGGCCTTGGTCTGGCCATAGTTTCCGTATATACATTACCGAAACGGTCTGTAACTTTTATTTCCAATGCAGTAGAAGGTCCCGAGGCAGTCACTTTAAAGAAATGAAGATTCTCGGAGGTCGCAAATGTCGGTGTTCCGATACTTGGAGCCGTATATGCTATAAGATGGAGAGGGTCACGCAACTTTACCTGGGTGACTTCAAGACTTTTCCCGGCTTCTGTAACCTCGACTTTCCATTCCGGATCCCAATTCCATACATTAATATAAACGGAATTGTCATTTCTCTCTTTCTGCCAGTCTGAAGCATAACTGTTGAATTTGCTTTTGTTTGCAGAAGATTCTCCGGGGATATATTTGTCTGCGGTTATATGTACGGTATTGCCGTCATAGCACCTGAACTGAAAATCCGTATCTTTTCCTGTCCCCTTGAACTGCCATTTGACTGTATTGCCGTCAAAGTCAACTACTGTATATCCTCCAGGAGCTCCGTCCTGACCTATATGTATGCCGGAATGATGCCCGGTCCACCACCATGTAGCGCATACCGCTCCGG
>CALADR010000235.1 GCA_937890845.1 uncultured Bacteroidales bacterium
ATCTTCTCATTGGCCTCTATGAAAAGATAGTCCATATCAGCCCCCTGGCTGAATGTAAGCCTGATTACCGCCCCTCCGTCCGAAGACTCGCATTTCATATCCTCCAGCTGCTGCATCTGCACCAGGCTCTGTCTCAATGGTCTGGCAACGGTCTCTTCGACTTCTCTTGCCGAAAGCGACGGAGATGATACCTGTACTGTAAGATAAGGAATATCTATATCCGGAATCAATGATACCGGCAGCATACGCATACTTACAATACCCAAAACCATAACTACCAGAAGAGCCATAGTCACAGTAACAGGCCTGTCCAATATCCTTCTGAGCATATCAACCTCCTATGCTTACCTGAGAGCCGTCAGCCAGATTAAGATTGCCGGAAACGATTACAGTATCCCCTGCAGAGAGTTCCGCCCCTCTGTCCTGATTGGCTTCGACAGCACATTCCGAACTGTTGGACATCAGCACATTGACATAAGTCCAGGAGGCCTTTCCTCCGGAATACCTGAAAAGGACTTCCATATTGTCCCTTATGAGCACTGCGCTTTTGGGAACGACCAGCATATTGTCAACCTGCCTCTTTACAATGACCCTGACATTCATCCCGTCTATAAGAGCCCCTGTATTGGCTACTCTCGCACGCACTGCCACCTGACCGTTCTTATCGACAGAGGGATTTACTACGGTTATTTCTCCGGGAACAGTCTCCCCGCTGCCGGAATATGGAACCACATCCACTGCAAGACCCTTGCGGACAAACTGGTACTCTGACTCCAAGACCATAAATTCGACATCCATTATCCTGTCATCCAGCAAAGTACAGTATGGAGCCGAACCGCTTTTGTCAAATCTTCTGATTTTGATATCGGCAACTCTCCCGTCAAACTGTGCTCTCAACTCAGTCCCTTCAAGGTCAAGCCCGGCTCTATGAAAACCGTTAAGTGCAGCATCATAGCCGGAACGCATCCTTGCCATCGCCTTGACATTTTCCGGAACCGATGACGAATCACTGTCTGAATATCCCTGACCTGCAAGCACATCCAGATAATCCAGCCGGGCCTTGTCA
>CALADR010000236.1 GCA_937890845.1 uncultured Bacteroidales bacterium
CATAATCTGGATTTTGTAAGCGTTCACGTTCTTCAGTCAAGATTTCTCTTTCTTTTGACAAGCGTCCGGCCGGACAGCCTGTAGGAATAATATTGGGAGAAATGCCGAATCTTCTGAATGTAAATTTGGTGAAAATAGGTAATCTTAAGGTCTTTAGCGGAGACAATCCAGAGCCTGTCGCATCTACCAAAAAACTTGAAGATTTGAAGATTTTGGGAGCGGACCTGATTTCCCATGGTGGCCGCACTTATATGGAGGTGACTCCTGACACGGAATATGACAGGGTGGAATTTGCCTTTGGAGGTGTGGAGCTTTTGTCGAACTCCAAGGTATGCGGAGTATATTGCCGCAATGTTGAAAATGACAGGGGAGCAGGAGACGGCCAGCTGACGGTCAATGACGGCACTTACCGTACCTGTTTCGGCTCTCCTTTGAAAATAGGTTACAAATCCACTTCGCTGGCATCAGGAACCAAGCTCAGTCTTTATTGTGAGGACATAGCCGACAATACTGTTTTCCATCGTGTGGAGGCTGTTCTTGATGATACGGAGAAGGCAGTAGTGATTCCGGCCGGGGCTTTGCCGGTGGGCAGATATAATGTGAAAATATACAGTATGGAAGGAGTTCCTCTCAGCGGGAAGTCCAATATTATTGCCATAATACATCCAAGACTTACCCAGTGGAAGACTTCAGCCGCCACTAAAGACTGGAATGAGTGGAACAACTGGAGTGAAGGCAGTCCGTGGAAGTGTACTGATGTGATAATCCCTTCAGGTGCAGCCATATATCCTGAGCTGGCAGGAACAGAGAACTTCTGCCGTAACATTTATTTCAAGAGCGGGGCAGAGGTCGTAGGTACTTCTCATCTCACATATGGAGGAAAAGCTTTTGTAGATATGGCTCTCCAAGGCGGACGTAACTATATGATTTCTGCTCCTCTGCAGGAAACATTTACCGGAGACATGTTTATCAATCCTGTCGGTAGCGATCTTGCTTTCACTCCTTTTGACAGCAAGAACTATCCTGAGATGCGTCATTCGCCTGTAGTCTATCAGCGTTTCTGGAGCCGAGAAGCCACTGAAAAAATAGTAGGGAAGGACGGAGCTCTGACAGGAGTGGAAGTAGTTGCGGCCCAGTGGTCTCAGGAATTCAATGCAGTGGCTGCGGAATATGATTATGCCCAGGGATTTTCACTCAGGGCAGGAGATGCCAATGATTTCAGAGGGTATACTTTCTGTTTTCCTAAAGTACATACAGGGTATAATTACTGGACGCCGGAAGGAGTCATGACAGGGCATAGAG
>CALADR010000237.1 GCA_937890845.1 uncultured Bacteroidales bacterium
AGATCATCTCCGAAGTTATTGTACTTGATGAAGTATCCGAAGTTTACACCTACCAAGTAGCTTACAGAATCTGTAAGGCTCTGTGAAGGAAGCTCTACATCTACCTTAACGTTGCTTTTTCCCGAGTTTCCGCAAGAAGCTGCCATAAGTGCAGCGACAGCTGCTGCAGAGATTAATTTAAATGCTTTCATTGTTTTTATTTTTTATTGATTGAAAATACTTTTATCTGTTGCCAGATAACCTGGCAAACGCACAAAGTTAATTAAAAATGTTTTAAACGACTTAGAAGCTGTTTAATATTTTCAAAAATTCTTTTATGTATCTTTTGTGTCTGTTTTTCAAGACTTTTTTCAGTCAGATAACGGAGTTGTCTTTTTCAGAGGCTCTCTGGAAGGCAATATTTGTTCGGAGGTGAGTTCCGGAGCCCGGCCTTTGCAAACCATACTTAGGGCAATGAGTCCAAGTATTGCTGCTGTCGTGGATGAAATAAGAATGCTTACTTTTCCGAGGTCAATTATTGAATGGTCGGTAAATGCCAGATTGTCTATGAAGATTGACATGGTAAATCCTATCCCTCCAAGTATTCCTGTCGCTGCCAGCTGTATCCAGCTTATTCCTTTTGGCTTAGCGGCCACACCCATTTTTATGCCGAGGAAGCTCAGAAGGAATATTCCCAAAGGTTTTCCGATTAGAAGGCCGAAAAATATGCCATACGAAATAGGATGTATTCCACTGCCAGTCATATGAGAAGGATTTAAATCAACTCCGGCATTGGCGAGGGCAAACAGAGGCATTATCAGGAAAGTGACAATAGGATGAAGTTTGCTTTCCAGTCTGTGCATTAAAGGATCCACATCCTTTATCTCTTTGTGCATACTGTGTATTATATGCTGCTGCTCTGGACTGGTGAGAACTTTGAGCTCTTTCCGGCTGGTGAGTTTGAACTTTTCAAGCAGGAGTGAAATTTTAGTCTGGAATCTTATTTCGTTTATGTTTCCTTTTGATGGAATTACCATAGCGAGGAAAACACCGGAAATCGTGGCATGTATTCCAGACTTGTAGGTAAGATACCACATGAAAATACCTGGAATCAGATAGAAATACTTGTTCTTTACCCTTGCCCTGTTCATCAATGCAAGAATGGCCATAATGATGGCTACATAACCAAGATAGTCCAAATGCAGGGCATGTGTCGGGTAGAAGATTGCCAATACTATTATTGCACCAAGGTCATCGACAATGGCAAGTGCTGTCAGGAATATTTTCAGTCCCCCTGGAACCCGGTCTCCCAGTAGTGAAAGGATTCCAATTGCGAATGCAATGTCAGTTGCCATTGGAATTCCCCAGCCGTTAGCGCTTTCCGGATTACCGGCATTGAAAATGGAGTATATTATTGCAGGGACAATCATTCCTCCGATTGCTGCCAAAACTGGAAGTGCGGATCTTTTTATTGACGATAGCTGTCCTACCAGCATTTCCCTTTTTATCTCGAGCCCTACTACGAAGAAGAATACTGCCATGAGGGCATCGTTTATCCATGACCTCAGAGACATTTCTATACTGAAGTTTCCGATAGTTATCCCGGCGGCCGTTTCCCACATATTGTCAAACCATTCAGTTCTGGGAAATGAAGCCAGGAAAACAGCGGCAAGAGTGCAGATTAGTAGCAGAACGCCTCCTGTAGCCTGGTTCTGCAGGAAAGATTCAAATGCATTGGCTATTTCAAGATTTCTGAAATACGCCTGTCTTTGTCTTTTTTCCGAAGAAGCATGAAGATTGTCCATACTTAAATATTGTACCGTTTTTATGAGTCGTTGCAAAGATAGTATAAAAGGGGGTCATAAGGCAATAACGTGATGAAAAATTTGCTGCTGAAAAAAATATTGTATAATTTAGTTGAATAATTTTTTCATTTTTATGGATATAGATTCTTCTGCTTTACAAGGGAAATTGAAGGAATTTTTCGGTTTCGATTCTTTTAAAGGTGACCAGGAAAAGATTGTCAGACATCTTATTTCGGGAGGCGATGCCTTTGTCATAATGCCTACTGGAGGCGGGAAATCTTTGTGTTATCAGTTGCCTGCCCTTGTTATGGACGGGACTGCAATAGTAATATCTCCTCTCATTGCGCTTATGAAGAATCAGGTGGATGCCATCAGAGGTTTTGTTTCAGGAAATGAGGGAATTGCTCATTTTCTGAATTCCTCTCTATCAAGGGCGCAACTTAATGAAGTCAAGGAAGACCTCCTATCCGGAAGGACAAAACTTCTATATGTCGCTCCGGAGTCCCTTACGAAACCTGAGAATATAGCATTGCTTAAAGAAATAAAGATTTCATTTTATGCTGTGGATGAAGCTCATTGTATCTCCGAGTGGGGGCATGATTTCCGTCCGGAGTATCGTAGGATAAAGTCTATAACAGAAGAAATCGGAAAAGCTCCGATCATTGCACTCACTGCAACTGCAACCCCTAAGGTACAGAGTGATATACAGAAGAATCTGGGCATGATGGATGTAGAAGTTTTCAAGTCGTCATTCAACAGGCCTAACCTTTATTATGAAATAAGGGACAAATCAGATCCGAAGCGAGAGATAATCAAATTTATAAAGCAGCATCCGGGAAAATCGGGAATCATATACTGTCTTAGCCGAAAGAAGGTGGAGGAACTTGCGGAACTGCTCAATATAAACGGAATAAAAGCTCTTCCTTATCATGCCGGACTTGATGCCAAGACAAGGGCCGAAAATCAGGATATGTTCCTGATGGAGGAAGTGGATGTGATAGTGGCTACCATAGCCTTCGGCATGGGTATAGACAAGCCGGATGTGCGTTTTGTAATCCATTATGATATTCCCAAGAGCATTGAGGGATATTATCAGGAAACCGGACGTGCAGGCCGTGACGGTAAGGAAGGAATATGTCTGGCATTCTATAGATATAAGGATATACAGAAACTGGAGAAATTCATGCAGGGAAAGCCTGTGGCAGAGCAGGAAATAGGTAAACAGCTTCTTCTGGAAGTTGTTGCATATGCAGAATCTAACCAGTGCAGGAGAAAGTTGCTGCTTAATTATTTCGGAGAGGATTACCCTCAGGAAAATTGCGGAGCTTGTGACAACTGCCTGCATCCTAAAAAGAAATTTGATGGAAAAGAAGAAATGTCCATGGTTATTGAACTGGTTCTTTCCATGCCTGAGAATTTCAAGATAGAACATCTGGCCAATATTTTGGCAGGGGTATCCAATTCCCTGATAAAGTCATACAAGCACGATAAACTCGAGTTTTTCGGGGCGGGTAAAGAACATAATGTACGTTTTTGGTGTGCTGTAATCCATCAGGGTGTAGTATTGCATTTGCTTAATAAGGATATAGAATCCTACGGTCTTATTTCTGTTACGGAGCAGGGAAGGGAATTTCTGGAACACCCTTATGAACTGATGCTTACAGGAGAAAGGGATTTCGTGGAGGGAGAAGAGGAGGAGGATGATTCTTTACCGGCCGGTGCTGCAAAAGGTGGCGGTGGAGATGCTGCTTTGCTTTCCATGCTGAAGGACCTGAGGCATGATATGGCGAGACGGCTGAAACTGCAGTCTTGGGTTATATTCGGAGATGCTTCACTTGAGGATATGTCCATAATGTACCCGGTGACTGAAGAAGAAATAAAGAATTGTCAGGGCGTAGGTGAAGGCAAGGCGAAAAAGTTCGGTCCTGAGTTCCTGAAACTGATAAAGAAGTATGTTGAGGAAAATGATATCACGCGTCCGGATGACTTTGTCCTAAAGTCCGTGGTAAATAAATCTGCCAACAAGGTATTCATCATCCAGAGCGTAGATAGGAAACATTCATTGGAAGACATTGCTGATGCAAAGGGAATGGAGATGGATGAACTTATGGATGAACTTGAGGCCATAGTATATTCTGGAACAAAACTGGATTTGGACTACTATATAGAGCAGACAGTAGACGATGATGTCGTAGATGATATCTATGACTACTTTATGGAAGACGCCAAGTCTGATTCTCTGGATGATGCCATGCAGGAACTCGGCGGTAACTATGACGAATTTGAAGTACGCCTTGTCAGGCTGAAATTTTTGTGTGAAGTGGCGAACTGATTACCGGGAAGTCGCCGCTTCACAGTCTGCTCATTTTAAGGATTCGCGATTCAAAATGGGCAGAGTACTTGAACCCGAGGGATTTTAGCTTTTCTGCGAACAGAATGAAATTTTCCCCGGTACGGAAAGGATCATGTGAATCAGAGCCAAGACTGATGGCTTCTCCTCCAAACTCCTTGAATCTCAATAGTATATTGTCATCTGGAAGAGGGGTCCGTCCTTTGTACTCCTGGTATGTCTTGGTATTTATTTCCAATGCCTTTCCTTCTTCTGCCAGAAACCTCAGCATAGCATCCAGGATATCGCTGAAGTCTTTGTACATTATGCTTGTCTGAGTAAACGGAGCA
>CALADR010000238.1 GCA_937890845.1 uncultured Bacteroidales bacterium
TCAGGACAGCTGCGGAAGGAAAAAATGCGGCTGTCCTTGATGCTGAACTGATTTCCCTGATAAACAAGTGGGAAAGTTCATGGGACAAGATAGCCAGATCCAAGTCCGTACAGTTGCTGTTTACAGAGTACAGCAAGACAACCACTATTCTTAGGGATCTTCTCAATGATTCGTTTTCAAATATCTATGTAAACGATGAGTCAGTCTATGAGGAGACCCGCAAGTATATTTCACTTATATCTCCGGAGCAGGAGAAAATAGTGAAGTTTTATAAGGAAAATACGCCTATTTTTGATCATTTTGAGGTCACCAGGCAGATAAAGAGTTCTTTTGGAAAAGTGGTGCCTATAAAGCAGGGGGCATATTTGGTCATAGAACATACCGAAGCCCTTCATGTGATAGATGTAAACAGCGGGACACGTTCGAAGAACAAGGAGCAGGAACAGAATACTTTTGATGTAAACTGTTATGCAGCAGAAGAAATTGCAAGGCAGCTCCATCTTCGTGATATGGGAGGTATCGTAATAGTCGACTTCATAGATATGGAGTCCAACGAGCACGGAAATCTGCTCTTCAAGCGTATGCAGGAATTGATGCAGACAGATAGAGCCAAACATAATGTATTGCCTCTCACAAAGTTCGGTCTTATGCAGATAACACGGCAGAGGGTCCGTCCTGCTACTGAGATCAACACGACAGAAGTTTGTCCTGCGTGCAACGGTACCGGAAAGATATCATCCAGCGTAGTCATTGACGAGGCTGTTGAGAGAAAACTTTCGTACTATGTTTCTGAGAAGAATATTCATGCGTTTGTTCTTAAGGTAAGTCCTATTTTGGGTTCATACCTGAGCAGGGGGTTCAACTCCATATTGAGAAAGTGGAAGAGAAAGTACAAATGTAAGATCAAACTTGTAGAAGTCACTGATTTCACAGTTCTGCAAAATGAATTTTATACTGAAAAAGGGGATAAGCTTGACAGCTGATCCCTTTTTTTAATTCTGGTCCAATGCAAATTATTGTTTGGCATTGAATCAGAATTTACTCATATATTTGCATGATTAATGCATATCATTACATATGAACCGTTTTTTATTGGCAGGAACAGCAGTGCTGCCTTTGTTTGCAGCCTGTTCAAACAAGGAGGTTAAGACTCCTAATGTTATTTTTATATTGGCAGACGATCTCGGCTACGGGGATTTGGGATGCACGGGACAGACTCGTTTTGAAACGCCTGAAATCGATTCGCTTGCAGCTTCAGGAGTTATGTTTACCCAGCATTATGCCGGATGTTCTGTAAGTGCGCCGTCCCGTTCTTCTTTGATGACAGGACTGCATTCCGGACATTCGCCGATAAGGGGAAACAAGGAGATTATGCCTGAAGGGCAGTATCCGCTTCCAGAAGGTACTTTCAATGTCTTCCGTATGATGAAGGAGCAGGGCTATACTACCGGAGTTTTGGGTAAATGGGGCCTTGGCTATCCGGGGTCAGAAGGACGTCCTTCCGCTCAGGCCGTTGATGAGTTTTTCGGATACAATTGCCAGAGGATGGCTCATACATATTATCCTGAGTATCTGTGGCATAATGACGAGAAGTTTTTCCTTGAAGGCAATGCCGGAGAAAATGCGTCTGATTATGCCCAATATATTATTCACGACAAGTCTCTGGACTTTATAAGGGAAAATGCGGACAAGCCGTTTTTCCTGATGATAACTTCAGTACTTCCGCATGCGGAGCTGAGGATTCCTGAAAAGGAGAAAGAACAATTCAAGGGAAAGTTCCTGCCTGAAAAAGTATATGGAGGTTGCGTTCCAGGCTCTGCGGGCAACAAGGCAGGGGACTATGCACGTCAGGAAGAGTGTCACGAGGCTTTCGCCGCAATGGTTTCTCTTCTGGACAGACAGGTCGGTGATGTACGGAGGCTTCTGGACAGTCTTGGTATAGAGGACAATACGCTGTTTATTTTTACAAGTGACAACGGACCTCATTCCGAGGGAGGTGCTGATCCTGAATATTTCAGAAGTTCAGGCAGATTCAGGGGTATCAAAAGAGATCTGTATGAGGGCGGTATACGAGTCCCTTTTATTGCAGCTTGGCCAGGTGTTATTGAAGAAGGTACTATAAGTGACCATATTTCAGCTTTCTGGGATTTTCTTCCTACAATGGCTGATCTGACAGACGCAGATATCCACGTCAGCACAGACGGAATATCATATCTTCCGTCTCTTACAGGCAAAGGCAGGCAGACTGAGCATGAATACTTGTATTGGGAGTTTCATGAGGCTGGCGGCCGTCAGGCAGTAAGGCAGGGCGACTGGAAATATGTCGTCTATAATGTAAAGGAGAATCCTGTGACAGAACTGTACAATCTTGCAGATGATCCTGGCGAGACCGTAAATCTGGCGTCGGAGCATCCTGATATAGTGAAGAAGATGCAGGACATTCTGTCGTCAGCACGTACGGAGTCTGATGTATTTCAGTTCTGACAGGCTATCCGATGCTGCATGAGAGTTCGAGCCAGCGCATTTCCTTTTCTTCTGATTCGGAGATTATTTCTCCTATGCGTGCCGAGGCTTTTTGCAGTTCCTCAAAATTAAGTGATCCATTGCTGAGCTTGGTTTCAAGCTCAGCTTTTTCTTTTGAAAGTGATTCCATGTCCTTTTCAAGCTGCTCAAGTTCTTTCTGCTCCTTGTAAGTCAGTTTCTTCTTTGCAGGTTTCTGCTCACAACTTGTCTGAGCGCTTCCCGTAGAGTTCTTCCCGCTATCAGGACTTTTCCCTGAGGCGGACGCCTTTTCGGATATTCTGGCTGCCTGGCGCTGCTGTGCTTCATATTCCTTTATGAATTCGCGGTATTCACTGTAGCTTCCTATGAAGTCTTTGATGATTCCGTCTCCGCAAAAGACGAAAAGGTGGTCGGCAAGCCTGTCGAGGAAGTGTCTGTCATGGGAGACAATGATAAGAGTTCCGCTGAATTCCTTGAGGTATTCTTCAAGGATGTTCAGGGTGACGATATCAAGGTCGTTGGTCGGCTCGTCCATTATCAGCAGGTTAGGCTGCTGCATGAGGATGGTCAGCAGGTACAGCCTGCGCTTTTCTCCTCCGCTCAATGTACCTACTTTGTTTGCAAGCATATCGTGAGGGAAAAGGAAGCGGCTGAGTAGTCTGGTATCGTTTACTATGTCCAGTACTGTATCTTCCGGATTGAACTCCATACCTTTCTGCCTGTAGTAGCCTATTTTCAAGGATTCTCCTCTTTCGATGGTTCCTTCCAGCAGGCCAGGCAATGTCTCGCCTGCCTTTTCTTTTGCTCTGACGACTTCAGGATCTTCAGTAACCATTTCAGGGGAGTATTCTCCCGTAAGGAGGTTGATGAACGTACTCTTTCCAGCTCCGTTCCTTCCTACTATACCTACTTTTTCGTAACGTTGGAACTTGTATGAGAAATGGTCCAGATAG
>CALADR010000239.1 GCA_937890845.1 uncultured Bacteroidales bacterium
TGGTCATTGAGTTGTGAAATCATACCGTTCTTTCGAAAAGAAACAGGAAGACCGGCTACGATAAAGACGTCGGATGCGTGTTCTTCGATTGCTTGTTTTAAAATGTCATTCAGATGCATCAGTTATTCCTCCATTGGTAAAAGTTGAATTGTTTGATCTCCTTCCCAGGAATCAGTAGAACTTACTTGCCAGGTCTGGATCATGTAATAGGTATCATTTTGTGTATAATCTGTAATATGCAATATAACCTGCAGTGCCTGGCTGTCAGACATTGGGATCGTATAGGAAATCAAAGCGTCCTCCGGCGTGATCTCGCAGTGGAGAAGTGTATCCTGTAAGGATACTTGATCGAATTGTTCTTCTGCGGCTGCATAATAGGATGTGGTGTCGTTATGAGACTCCTGTGCAAGTGTTTCCAGTTTTTCATCAATTTCAGAGAGAACCGCTTCTGCTTTGGCAGAGGCATCGTAGTATTCTGTTTTATGTTTCGCCAGCTTTGCACTGAGGTTATAATCGCTCTTAGCGCTGCTTAAGGAAAGGACTGCGAAGGTTACAAGCGTCAGCACAAGAAAAATAACTAATAACAGGGAAGTGCCCATATTCATAAAGGAGGATTGCTGTTTAGTTTTTTTCATAACCGGTCCTCCTTGCTAGATGACGGGCGGTATGCAGCGTATAAATTTCCTTCTGCGTGTGGTCATCAGAATTTGTGATTGTATCCAGTGAAATGTCAGCACAGATAAGATCCCCATCGCCTTGTGTTTCATCAGTATAAATGTGAATTGTCTGCACATAGGATGCTTTGGTCTGTTTGCAAAGGGCAAACGCCTCATCATAATAGGTATGAGTTGTTCCGGAAACAGGGTTGTCCGATGCGGCAAATGCTTCTGCACTGTTCGTACAAAGGGTGACTGCCTGACTGAGTTCTTCGGATTGACGGCTTATGAGATGGGATTTGACAAAAATTTGTACACAAACAGCGCTTGCAACGGAAAAAAACAGAATTGCAAGAATGAGTTCCATTAAAAATAAACTGGATGAACGTGGTCTGTTTTTGACTTTCATAGAAACAAAATCCTTTCATATAATATGATTTTCGTGTCTTATTCTGCACTGCTTCGTATCGATACAACGATAGAGGCTGTCTTACCATTTGTGTCGGTACAGCTAAAATGCAGCAGGTTCTTTGCACTCTGCTCCATAGAAAAATCCTGGATTTCAAGAATTGTTGTACCGGCAGAAAGATCTGCCGCTGTATTTTCCTTAAGGAATAATTCCTTCAATTCCCCTTTATAAGCGTAGATATAAGTCTGATAAGCGCTGTCTTCAACGGTCTGTGTAAGGATCAAAGCATCCTGTCCGTTGAACGTTCCGATTTGAATCTGACCGTCTGTATCATTTTGATGGATTTTTTCACTGACGTAAGACAAACCGGTACGGGCAGTGTAATTGCGTGAGGAGCTGTCCGTTGTCGATTGATAAATCCGGGCTGACAGAAGAAGTACCGTCAGCGCACATAGAGCAAAGACAAAAAACAACGCTACCGGAAAAATAAAATCAATGATATGTTTCTGCCTGGTGCGAAACTTCATAATCAGTTCTTACTCCTTTCTATCTATAATGGTGACTTCCGGACGGATATTTGAGCCGGATACACGATAATCTACAAAGAATAAGTCTTCATCGTATGTAAGGCCATAGCGCTCCTTTAGATACTCCAGACTTTCCGGGTAACTTCCTTCCATTGTATAACAGTAGGTGATATCCCGCATAATTGCATTTTCAAGGCTTTCCTTCTGTCGCTGCCGGGTATCGGAGGACAGGGAGTTGATTCCCTGTAAAAAGAGGAAGAGAATCAATAAAAATGCACTGAGCGAGAGTATGATCTTGGAGGCTGGATGTGGTTGCCTTTTATATCCAAAACGATTTCCGGTCATAGTGAAACTCCTTTTTTATACTTGATTTCTTATAAGCTTGACATGATCCCCATAAGCGGCAGCATAACTGATAACAGGATGACCCCGACAATCAGAGACAGCAGAACAACAAGTGTGGGTTCGAGAATAGCCAGCAGATTGTTCATGCGAGTATCAATCTCGGACTGATAGAGTTCTGCGATTTCGTCCATGACCTGGTCCAGAGAGCCGGTTTTGGAACCGATGGAAACCATACGGGCATATACTCCGGAGAAAATCCCGGATGTCAGGAGAGCTTCATTAAGGTCTTTGCCCTCGTCAAGTTCCGTACGGCATGCTTCTATTTTCTTCTGGAAAACAGGATCTTCGTTCAGCGCGCTGATAAGCTCCATACTGCGCTCCGGGTTGAGTCCACTGCTTAATGTAAGCGCCATTCCGCTGGCAAAGCGGCAGGAGGCGATCTCTTCGTGCACTTTTTTCGTGAATTTTAGTTTGTACCCAATTCTGCGGAAGAAGTTTTTACCGGAAATTGTACGTGTTCCATAGAAAAATAAAGCTACGATCAGGAGTAATAGAACAATAAATACAACGGAATAGGTGTTGATTACGTTTCCGATATTCATCAATACGCGGGAAAATCCAGTCATCTCAGTGCCTAGCTGGATAAATACCTGATTAAAAATGGGCATTACTTTTACTAAAAGTACGATTACGACAACTGCCATCATACCGGTCATGATCATAGGATAAGTAATGGAATTTCGAATCATTTTGCTGATCGCGTCTTCTCGTTCGTAGTGATTGGCCAGAGATTCCATGACTTCATCCAGTGTTCCGGTCTCTTCGCCAATTTCAATCATGTGTAGCATATAGGAAGGAAACAGATCTGCTGATTCTAGTGCCTGATGCAGGCTTCCGGTTTCCATCATCTTATCATAGAGTAGAGTCAGAATTTCCTTTTCGTCATTGGATGTTGAATCTTCTAACATCATTGAAAGTCCTTCCATGGCAGAGATACCGGATTTTAAAATCAAGGCAGTCTGTCCGCAGAAAGAAGATAGTTCCAGATTGGAAAAAGGTTTCATAGTAAGGTTCCCTCCTGTTTAGTAAGAATATTTCACAATATAGTTGCTTCCGTCACCAATATATTTCCCGACGGAGGAGTTGCTATTGTTTGCGGCAAGTGTTGGATCCATGAGGGACCAGCTTTTGCCGTCAAATTCGATGATGTCATTGACCCAACCGATTTCTTTGAGATAGACACTGATCCATGCATGATAAGCATCTCCTGAATAGCCGACGACTAGCTTTGTAGGAATGTTTTGCGAGCGTAAAAGTGAAGCCATCAGCGATGCATAGTCAAAACAGATGCCGGTTCCGGATGACAAGGTCTTGTCCACATCCGGTAGATAGCCGGACTGAACATTTGCGGCGAGGTCATCATCATATGTAATATGTTCGATTACGTAACGATAAATCTGCTCTACATAGTCCAAATCATTGGAGGAGTTTTCGGAAATTTCTTTTCCGAGAGCAA
>CALADR010000240.1 GCA_937890845.1 uncultured Bacteroidales bacterium
GAATCCGTGTGTCGCTAAGGTCTAAAAAAGGAATCTCTGCCAACCTTTGCGCACGCAGTTATTTTCACGGAGGAGGTCATGAACTGGCTGCAGGAGGAAAACTCGACATACCTGATGATGTACAATCAATCAAAGATGTTTCAGAATATACTGAAAAGGCAATAAGGGAGTTTTTATCAAAATAGACGAGATGGAGAGGTTTTTCAATAAGATTATTCCTGCAACTGTGGTGCTCTGCTCCGTCCTTTCTGTTCTTTCCTGTTCCAAAACAAGCCTGAAGTCTGTATGGTCAACCCAAGAGGATAAAATCGACAGCTTCATAAATTCACTGCCAAAAGAAGAGGATAAGGAAAAACCTGATGCACTTTATGTAAAGGACGTCATCCGGAACAAAGGTGCCAACAGAGTCATCCTGCAGGAAGGCACCGGTGAAGGGTTGGAAAAAGGAGGACGCGTGACATTTTATTATGCCGGATATGTTTTCAGCGGAAGCCTGACAGCAAGCAATATGTTTGCGACAAACAATGCGGCACAGGCAGAAGCTGCAGGATGGGAAGTAAACGACGGAGATTACAGCGCCAAGACTGTCACCCTTGATTCAAAAAGCGGTCTTGTAGAAGGTCTTGCAAAGGGACTTGAAGGTGTCAGGAAGGGAGAAATATGCTACATAATTTTTTCAGGAGAATACGGATTCGGAAAAAAGCCATTCGGCGTGATTCCAGGCAACTCAGCCCTGGGATACCAGATATGGGTGGAAGACGTATTTTGATAGCAATCCGCTAAAATTTTCCATATCTCCCGGTATGAAACAGAAAAGAATTTGTGTATTTTTGCAGGTTAGTATTTTAGTCACAACTATTTGAAACAATCAACAATCAGGTAGAATGAAAAGATTTTCAGGAAAAATAGCATATATCGCCGTACTTGCAGCTGTGGTTGCAGGTTGTGCAAAGGAGAAGAAGACACCGGCCAATTCTGAAGAAAAATTGTTTTTTGATGCATGGATGCAGACACATCATCCTGATGCACAGAAAAGCGGAAATGGCATTTACATAATCGGAGACACTCCTGGAGTCGGAGAAGAAGTAGCTGATTCCCAATTTGTTTATACGTCATATACGATAACCGACCTTTCCGGAGGCATTATTGAATACACTGATGAAGAAACAGCCAAAATGCTCGGAAAATATGACAAGACTAAATTTTACGGTCCGAAAGTAATGAGCAGAATTAGCGGCTACATGTATGCCGGATTAGCCGACATGCTGTCTGGAATGAAATCCGGAGGACTCAGAAAGGCCGTAGTGCCAGGATGGCTCATGAGCAAGAAATGGTATGGTTCAGAACAGGAATATCTGGACAATGTTTCCGGCTCCAACTCGATTATAGAGCTAGAAGTCATTGACCCTATAAAAAACATTGACAAGTGGCAGATTGACTCGATAGGCAGATTCATAAAGAAAGATAAGAACGAAATGAACAAGGACTTCCCTTATCTTGACTTCGTGAAAATCTTTGAAAAGAACGATACTATAAAAGACGAATCCGACTCTACCAGTTATGGATTCTACTATCTGGGGATAAAAGACGGAAAACCGCTTAATACCAAGAACGACAAAGGCGAAGAAATGGATATTGCCGGAAAATCACATTTCTTCACCAGGACAGGTTCTACGGATACAACCATCTATATCAACTACGTAGGACGTCTTCTGAACGGACTCGTCTTTGACACCAACATCGCCCGTGTGGCTCAAGACAACGGCCTTAGCGGAGGTAAATACAAGCCGGTAGCCATAAAGTGGGGTGACTCATACTCGAAACTAATAATGGGTACTGATTCGGAGACTCCGAATGTTATTGCTGGATTTGCCAAAACTATCTGGCAGATGCATCCTTTCGAAAGAGGAATAGGAATATTCTATGCAAAACACGGATATGGCATCTCAGGCAGCGGCAAAGCCATTCCTCCTTTTTCACCTCTGATGTTCGAAATCGAGATAGTAGAAAAACCGGAGGAGTAGAGCCAGATGTCAGAAACAAAAGCCATCCCTTCGGAACTTGGAACTGAGAATATAGGCAGTCTGCTAAAAAAATATGCGATTCCCGCAATTATAGCAATGACTGCCTCTTCCTTGTATAATATGGTTGACAGCATTTTTATCGGACACGGAGTCGGGGCTCTCGCAATTTCCGGACTTGCTGTTACATTCCCGCTAATGAATCTCTCTGCTGCTTTCGGTACTCTCGTAGGAGTCGGAGCGACAACTATGATTTCAGTCCTTCTGGGACAGAGAAATTATGAAGTGGCAAATAAGGTCCTGGGAAATGTAGTTTCCCTCAACCTTATAATTGCAGTACTATTCACAATCGTCACCCTCGCTTTCCTTGATCCTATACTGTTTTTCTTCGGTGCCAGCGGAAGCACTATCGTATATGCAAGGGAATATATGCAGATAATATTGGCAGGAAATGCCATCACTCATTTATATCTGGGTCTGAACAGCGCAATGAGAGCTTCAGGAAACCCTAAACTTGCAATGAGTCTGACAATATTCACAGTAATTCTGAACACAGCTCTGGACCCTGTATTCATTTTTCTGTTTGACATGGGCATAAAAGGAGCCGCAATTGCAACTGTAATAGCCCAGGCTGCTGCACTTGTAATAGTGATGAAGTACTTCAGCGACA
>CALADR010000241.1 GCA_937890845.1 uncultured Bacteroidales bacterium
TCCTATAAGTGAGATTCCGATTATTACTATAATGGCACCGGTGATGCGGTTTATCCACACTATTGTCTGCATCTTGAATTTTTTCCGGAAATGACTTAAGAGCCATGTTACTCCGAACCAGTATGCTGCTGCACCTGCGCTTACAGCCAGTATTATCGGATATACCTTCCAGTTTTTCGGGTCGTCTGCGCCTATTCCGAAAAATGCGAACAAGGCGAAAATCACGAATATAGCTCCTGGGTTTGAGAACCCCATCATTATAGCCTGCAGAAAGTCTTTTATAGATACAGCGGAAGAACTGTCTGTCTTCATTTTCCTGAAAGGGTCGGCAACTGTCATTCTCCAGCCCAATATAGTGACTATCAGACCACCGACTAGTAGTATGAGTTCCCTGTTCTGTTCAATGAAACTTTGTGCAAAAGCCAGGGCAAATATGGCAATTACGGCAAATACAGTATCCACCAGACATGCTCCGAGGCCTGTGATGAAGCCTGCCCTGTGACCTTTGGTCAAGGATTTCTGTATTACAAGTATGGCAATGGGGCCTATAGGTGCAGATGCGCATACTCCTATTAAAAAGCCCTTGAGAATATCCAGCATATCTTGAATGTCATATTACTACAAACTACAAAAATAGGATATTTTCCGTGACTAATCAAATATGAATTTTTATCTTTGCCGTTGTGTTGCCCTGATTATGACTGTCAGGGGCGTTGAATTTCTTAAAATAAAGAGTCGGATATCAGCGTGTCAGGCTCGGGAACATAAAGCTTGGATTGAATATGGTAAAAGGTAAGAAAATGGATACTGCAGATGCCGGTGCAGGGAATCAGAAGAGAATGAAATTTCTGTTATGGGGGCTTGTATTTATTTTTGCAGTGATGATGTCTTTGCCGTTCCTGTTGCCTCATTCTGGTTTTGTGGCATTGTTTGGTTTTATACCTCTTCTTTGTATGGAAAGGATAGCCTCGCTTTCCGGAGAGAGGAGAGTCTGGTTATATCATTATTCGGCATTCGTGCTATGGAATGCATTTACGACTTTCTGGGTATGTAATGCTACAGTAGGAGGGGGGCTTTTCGCAATCTTTGCAAATGCCTTGCAGATGTCTGTGATATTCGGACTGTTCCGCTTCAGTAAAAGATATTTCAGTGGTGCTCTTCCATATATTTTCCTTGCAGCAATGTGGATAGCTTGGGAAAGGGCATATTTTGATGCCGAGATTTCGTGGCCGTGGCTTGTTCTCGGAAATTCATTTGCAAGAAGCGTCGGTTCAGTCCAGTGGTATGAGTATACAGGAGTTCTCGGGGGATCTCTTTGGGTGTGGACTGTAAATCTTCTTTTCTTTGCGCTGATGGTTGCGTTGTCTGACGGCAGTTGGTTTTACAGATATAACGTGAAGGCAAAGGCAGCATTGCTGTCAGCTTGTGCCGTGTCGGTGGCAGCACCTGTGATATGGTCTAAAGTTATTTTCAATAATTATAAGGAAAAGGAAAATCCTCAGGAAGTCCTTATAGTACAGCCTAATATTGATCCCTATAACAAGTTCGAGGCTATGACCCAGTCACAGCAGAACGCCATTCTTCTTGATCAGATAATCAAGGCCATACCTGACAGAAAGACAGAAACAGGGATAAGCAATCCTGCTGGAAACGTAGGGTATGATATGAAACCGCATGCAATGGAGCAGTCTCCTCTTCTGGTACTTGCTCCTGAAACATTTACAGGGGATATTGTTACAAATGACTTTTCCAGAAGCATGACATACAGGCGATTCATCAGTTTTCTGAAAGATTATCCTGCTGTCGATATGCTCTTTGGTGCCTCTTCTTACACTTATACAGACTCTTCAAAGGCTCCTTCGTACAATGCGAGGAAACTTGGTGATGGAAGGTGGGTAGAGTCCCACAACTCTGCAATGGTAGTGGACGGTAGTGG
>CALADR010000242.1 GCA_937890845.1 uncultured Bacteroidales bacterium
ACATATCAATCGGCAACAACCTTGAAGCCAAGGTCAGGAATCTTCGTGACACGACTGGTACTGGAATGAAGAAAATCAAACTTATAGATAACCTGAATATATCTACAGGATATAACTTCCTTGCCGATTCCTTGAATCTCAGCAACATAGGAATATCTATGAACACGTCCGTGTTCGGAAAACTCGGAATCAGTGCGAACGTGAACTTCGATCCTTATGCAGTAAATGAGCGAGGCCAGAAGATAGCCAAGTTCAATGTACAGACAGAAGGATGGTCCAAACCGCTGCGACTGACAGGAGCCAGCGCTTCCCTTTCGTACTCATTCTCCGGAGAAGGAAAAATCAACGGAAATGACGGAAACGGCGAATCAACAGGACCGGCAGACAGTTATACCCGAATATACTACCATCCTGTAACAGGAGAATATATTCCGGGAGGATGGCTATATTATATGAATCCAAACTCTCCATGGTCAGTAAATATAAGTTACAGTTATAACTACTCACGAAGCTACCAGTATTCCAACGGCCATAGGATAACCAACCACCGACATACACAGACATTGAATCTTAACGGAAATATTAAGATTACTCCGGCATTAAGCGTCAACCTAAGCACAGGATTTGACCTTATGGCCATGAAACTGACTACAACCCAGTTCAGTGCACAGTACAGTCTTCACTGTTTCAATATCGATGTATCCTGGATTCCTATGGGAAAATGGCAGCAGTGGAGCTTCCGTATTGCCGCAAACGCAGCCGCTTTGGCAGATTTGCTCAGATTTAAAAAGAGCAGCAGTTTCTGGGACAACAATTTCTAGGAATCAATATTGCATATTTGATATTTATATTTAACTTTGCAAAGTCTTGGAATGAATATTCATTTCATTCTTGTAAAGAATTCAATTACATCAAACACTATAATATGCATAAGATTTTCGAGCTGAAAGAGATGAGTGACGAAAAACTTCTGTCTATTGCGGAAGAACTCGGCATCAAAGGGGCGAAAAAGAAGGACAAGGACGACCTTGTCTATGAGATTCTTGACAAAGAAGCAGTTTTAGATTCACAGAAAGAGCCTGAAAAAGCTGCAAAGAAAAGAGGAAGACCACGTAAAAACTCTCAGATAGAAACAGCGGCAAATACAGATGACAAAAATCCTGAGCAAAATACAGCTGAAGGCGAGGGGCAGAAAGAGAATAAAACCGATGAAATAAAGCAGAATAAGAAAAAAGGACGCAAACCAAAAGCGGCTTCAGACGAAACTGCGGAAACAAAGACATCGGCAAGAATAAATAAAGAAGAAGCCAAAATAGAAAAACAAGATCAGGCTTCAAAACAGGCAGTTGCAGAAAAGAAAGAACTTTCAGAGCAGAGCCAGCCTGCCGTTGAAGAAAAAGAAAAGCCACAGGCAGCACAGGGAAGAAAACCACGCACAAGAATACAGAAACAGCAGGCTGCACCTGAACTGTCTGAAGCAACATCCGGCGAGCTAATCAAAGATAAAGCAAACTACGAAAAAGTTTCTGAAAAAGAAGCTCAAGAACAAAACCAACCTGCAGTACCACAAGGACAGCAGCAAACCATAAATCAAAATCAGAATCAGAACCGCCAGACTGCTCAATGGGAAAAGAAAAACCAGAACAATTACCAGCAGGATGGCAAATTCCAGAGGAACCAGCAGTTTCAAAAATCTCAGCAGCCTAAAATTGAGTTTGACGGCACAATTGAAGCCACAGGAGTCCTGGAGATTATGCCTGACGGATATGGCTTCCTGAGATCTTCTGATTATAATTACCTGAACTCACCTGATGACATATACGTATCACAGGGACAGATTAAGTCAAATGCACTTAAGACAGGAGATACTGTAACAGGAGAAATCAGACCGC
>CALADR010000243.1 GCA_937890845.1 uncultured Bacteroidales bacterium
CCCAGAATCAACGGAAATATCAGAAGTATAACAGGCTGTTCTATGCCAGGGCAAAATTCTAATTGAAATATTTTTAAAAAAAATATGTAAAGCCTCCCCTGATTTGCGTTTAATTAGTACACACTTTATAGAACTATGAAAATAATTGACAGCGGAATCATATATAAATCACTAAGAGGGCGTGCAACGGAAGAGGAAGAAGCACTTGTCTCCAAGTGGTATGAAGAAAATCCTGAAGAATGCGGCAGAATAGTAAAAGACATACACACTTTGATTGACTTGACTGAACTGTCAGATATAAAAGATGGAAAATATGCTGATGGCTACTGCAAAAATAACAGAAATGTATTCAGAAGGATTCTTTCTGCCACAGCCGGAATTGCTGCAGCAATTGCTTTGATAGCTTCAGTATCATATACCACATATAGAATTACAGAAAACTCATACTCGGAAAAGATAATAACAATGTCTGTCCCGAAAGGTGACAGGATGCATCTGATTCTGCCGGACAGCACCTCTGTCATACTAAACTCAGGGGCAGAAATCAAATATCCGGCCGTATTCAAACGCAACTTAAGGGCAGTTTCCCTTTCAGGAGAAGCCATGTTCAATGTAAAGCACGACCAAAAATGTCCTTTCATAGTAAATACTTTTGCCTCAAGGATAAAAGTCCTCGGAACAGAATTCAATGTCCTCTCAGATGAAAAAAACGGAATATCTGAAACCGTACTTCTGAAAGGAAGCGTCATTGTCAAAAACCTGATAGACACGACGCAGCCTGACATTATAATGAAACCGGATGACAAAGTCGCACTGAAAAACGGAAGGTTCATGCTCGGACAACTTGAAAACAAAGACGACTTATGCTGGATTGACGGTCTGATTTACATTGGAAATCTGCCATTTGACGAACTTATGAATAAATTTGAATATGCATTTGATGTAAAGATATGTCTGGAGTGCAAGACTGTGCCGGATATAAGTACAGTCAGCGGAAAGATAAGGACAAGCGACGGAATATATAATGCACTAAGAATATTGCAGCATGCAGCGGATTTCAAGTTCAGAAAAGGAGCTGAACCAGATGAAATAATAATATATTAGACAGAAAGCCGGAAACTACATACGCTAATAATACTACTTTAATAATAACCAGTATAATATGTTTAAGAAATCAATCGGCAGACTCCTGGCTGTAGCCGGGCTTCTGCTGGTCCTGTCGGGAAGCATCCTGTATGCCCAGCCTGACAAGGCCACAATCACATTGGACATTAAAGATGTCCCCGTCGGACAGGTAATGAAAGAGATTGAATCACAATCCCGCTACCTGTTTATAAACAAAGGTATAGATACCGGATTTCCGGTAACTGTAAAAGTAAAAGAAAAGCCTGTTTCAGCCGCTCTTGAACAGATGTTCGCAGGAACACGTATAGGCTACAGCATTGACGGCACCTATATTATAGTATCCGAAAAAGCCGCAGATGCACCTCTTACAGTAACCGGAGTAATAAAAGACCAGACCGGACAGCCGGAGCAGCTATAATGGTTCTTGGAACATCCACAGGAGAAGTTTCCGACATTGACGGAAAATACACCATTACTATAAAGGAGCCTTCCCAGGACACTGTTCTGGAAATCACGTTGCTCGGATACGACACAGAGAGAATAATGCTTAACGGACGCAGCAAGATAGATGTTACATTGCGCGAATCAAATACTTTGCTGGACGGAGTAGTAGTCACAGCCCTTGGTATCAAAAGGGAAGAAAAAGCATTGAGCTACAATGTCCAGGAAGTTTCCAGCGACATCGTAAATGCCGTCAAGGATGCTAACTTCGTAAACGCTCTCTCCGGAAAAGTAGCCGGTCTTCAAATCAACCAGAGCGCATCAGGTGCCGGCGGTTCCACAAGGGTTATAATGCGAGGCGTAAAGTCCATCAGCGGAAACAACAATGCCCTGTATGTAGTAGATGGTATCCCTATGCCATCACTGCGTTCTTCTCAGACTGAAGGAATCACTGAAAATCCTGACGGAGGAGATTTCGAGGGCATCTCAAACCTCAACCCTGAAGATTTCGAAAGCATGACCGTCCTTACCGGTGCTACCGCAGCCGCACTGTACGGTTCGCAGGGTGCCAACGGAGTCATTCTCATCAGTACAAAGAAAGGCAAGAACGAGAAACTGAATGTCAATTTCTCAAACAACACTACATTCTCATCCCCATTCGTCACTCCAAGATTCCAGAATGTATATGGCACCGAAGCTACAGCTCCGTCAATGAGCTGGGGAAGCAGACTTGACACACCTTCAGATTATGACCCTCTGGACTTCTTCCAGACAGGATTCAACACGACTAATGCCTTGTCAGTTTCCACAGGAACAGAGAGAAGCCAGACCTATGTATCAGCTGCTGCTACGAATGCGAGGGGAATCATCCCTAACAATGTCTATAACCGCTATAACTTCTCAATGAGAAATACCACAGAACTGGTGAAAGACAAACTCACACTTGATGTCAGCGCAAGTTATATGAGACAGTACAAGCGTAACCCTACCATCCAGGGACAGTTCCACAACCCCCTTATTGCCACTTATCTTTTCCCTCGCGGAGAAGATATCAGAAAATATCAGATATACGAAAGATATGATCCTGCAGCTCAGTACAACAAGCAGTTCTGGGACCTTACATTCATGGATGGAGTGGAAAACCCTTACTGGGAAGTAAACAGGGAACTTTTCGAGAATACAGCCCACAGATACACTCTGAATGGTACTTTAAGGTGGGAAATCACTGACTGGATGAGTGTTACAGGAAGAGCAAGGCTTGACAACATGTCAATGAATTATACCAGGAAAATCTATGCTTTCTCAAACACTCTTTTCGCTTCAGAGTACGGAAACTATCTGGACAACACTGTGAACCACAATAACTTCTACGGCGATATCCTGCTTACAATAGACAAAAAATTTTTCAATGACGACTTCTCGCTTCTTTTCAACCTCGGTGCAAGTATCATCGATGACAAGAACAAGGGAACCGGCTTCGAAGGAAACCTTGCCAATATCGTCAACAAGTTCTCTGTCAACAACATTGATATGAGACATGCAGAGACACGCCCTTACACTGACCGTTACCACGACCAGACCCAGGCCCTGTATGCGACACTGCAGCTAGGATGGAAAGGAATGCTGTATCTCGATGTGACTGCAAGAAACGAGTGGGCTTCACAGCTTGCATTCACTCCGAAGAACAGTCTCTTCTACCCGTCTGTCGGACTATCCGCAGTAATTTCATCCATGGCGGACCTCTCTGGTACAGGCATTTCTTTCTTCAAGGTACGCGGTTCATACGCAGAAGTAGGTAACGCACCTAAGCGCTTTATCACAGGCGTAAACACCTCAATCAACACCGGAGGTATCATTTCTTCCGATACCTATGCTCCAGCAACAAACCTCACCCCGGAAAGGACAAAGTCTTTCGAGGCTGGTATTAACCTGAAATTCCTTGAAGACATGGTCTGGCTGGATGCCACATATTACAATACAAATACTTACAACCAGCTGTTTGAGTATACCGCAGCTCCTAGTACAGGTTACAAGCGCGCGTTTATCAACGCAGGAAAGGTAAACAACTGGGGTATCGAGGCTTCTCTGGGATTCAAGAACACATGGAAAGATTTCTTCTGGTCAACTTCCTTCACTTTCTCAATGAACAGGAACGAAATCAGGGAGCTCGTTCCGGAAGGCGCAAGAGATGTATCCGGCAACCTTGTTACCGTAGATGAAGTCAATATGGACTACGGCGGATACAGAATGAAGGTAAAGAAAGGCGGCTCTATCGGAGACTTCTACGTAAACGGACTTAAGACAGACGATTATGGACGCATATATGTCGATCCTAACTCCAATACTGTAACCACTGACCCTAATACCTGGATTTACGGAGGCAACACCGAAGCCAAGGCAAGAATCGGATGGAACAACCAGTTCTCATGGAAAGGAATCTCATTGGGAATATTGTTCGATGCACGTATAGGAGGCCACGGAGCATCCGCCACACAGGCACTTCTGGACAGATGGGGAGCATCTGAAGCTTCTGCAGAAGCCAGGGATGCCGGCGGGGTATGGATTTCAGAAGACCAGTTCCTTCCGGATGTAAAGACATTCTACTCAAACAGCGGAAACGGTATGTCAATGCTGTCACACTATGTTTACAGCATGACCAATGTCCGTCTCAGAGAGCTGAGCCTGGGCTATGACCTTCCTCGCTCATGGTTCAAGGACAAAGTCGGTATAACTGTCTCATTCGTAGGAAGAAACCTTTGGATGATATATTGCAAAGCGCCGTTTGACCCGGAACTCACAGCTTCAACAGGAACATATTATCAGGGTCTTGACTATTTCATGCAGCCGAGTACAAGAAACCTCGGATTCAGTGTAAGACTCCAATTCTAAAAAGGGAAAATGATGAAAAGGAATATAATAATCAATACAGGACTCGCTCTGGCGATGTCTGTACTGGCTTCTGTCTCATGTACAAAGGATTTCGAATATTTCAACACCAATCCGGACTCTGTACAGGAAGTCGATCAGAAGTCATATATAACAACAATGCAGATGGATGCAGTGATTCCATGCAAGGATGTAGGCGCCAACGAGTTCCAGAGGGCATGCAACCTCATGGGAGATGCATTCTCAGGATACCTGTCTCCTTCACAGCAGTTCAATGCAGGAAGTTTCACCTGCACGTACGACCTTAACGGAACAGACTACAACGACTATCCTTACTCTGTGGCGTTTACCAATGTAATGCCGGCATGGCTGAACCTGAAATATGCATACCAGAACAAGCAGATAACGGAAGACATATTTGCCGTGGCTGAGGTAATCAAGGTACTTTGCCTGCAGAGAACGACTGATATTTATGGTCCGATTCCGGTATCTCACTTCGGGGAAGACTCAAACCCTTACGAATCACAGGAAACCGTATATATGAATCTTTTCGAGGATCTTAATGCGGCAATCGAAGTCCTCAAAAACTACTCCGGACTGGAATCAGGGACTGCAACACCGATTTCTAAAGTAGATGCTGTCTATGCCGGTGACTACTCGAAATGGTACAAGCTCGCCAACTCACAGAAACTCCGCATGGCAATGCGCATACGATATGTTCTTCCAGACAAGGCTCAGAAGTGGGCTGAGGAAGCCGTTGCTGCCGGTGTAATGGAGACAGCCGAAGATGGTGCAACGCTCAAGACCACAGGTTCAATAGCTGTCCTTAATCCTCTCAACGTCGTATGGAACATGTACGGAGACACACGCATGGGAGCAACAATTGACTGCTATATGAACGGATACAATGATCCAAGACTGCCGAAATACTTCAAGACTGCAGGAATTGAAGAAGGCGGCTATCACGGCATAAGATGCGGAATTGCCAATATGATGCCTAACGATGACCCTCGCTACACAATAATGTCTGCCCCTAACATAGAGGCCTCAGACCCAGTAGTCTGGTTCCGAGCATCAGAGGTGGCATTCCTCAAAGCCGAAGGAGCCCTTCTGAACTGGAATATGGGCGGAGTAAAAGCAGAAGATGCCTACAAACAGGGTATTACTTTGTCATTCATAGAGAACGGATTGTCTGCATCACAGGCCGAAGCTTTCGCTGCTTCCTCAAACAAGCCGGCAGCATTTTCCGACAAGTCAGGAAACTCGACAAAATACAATTATGCAGCTCCTTCTAAAGTTACACCTGCATGGGATGAAGCAGAAGGAGATGAAGTCAAACTCGAGAAGATAATCACCCAGAAATGGATTGCAATGTTCCCGAACGGACAGGAGGCATGGTCAGAGTTCAGACGTACAGGATATCCGAAAGTCATTCCTATCGTTGACAACAAGAGCAACGGCATGATCAGCACTGACGTACAGGTACGCAGAATGACATTTCCGAGAAAAGAATATGCCAACAACGCCGCCGAAGTACAGGCTGCAGTAGCGTTGATAGGAGGAACTGACAGCGGAGCGGTAAAACTCTGGTGGGACAAGAAAAACTAATGTTAAAAAGAAAACAGTATGAACAAGATATTGAAATATACACTTCTTTCCGTCGTAGCCGGTGCTATGATGGCAGGATGCTCTGACTGGGTCAAGCCTGAACGTGTAATCACCCAGCATCCTGACGAGCAGTCCCCGATACTCAGGGATGATGCTTACTATCAGTCTTTGCGAGAGTATAAAAAGACAAAGCACAAACTGGCATTCGGATGGTACGGTTCATGGACTGCAAACGGAGCCTCATACCAGACCCGTCTGGTCAGCGCACCGGATTCCATGGATATAATATCCATATGGAGTCAATGGCACTCGCTCACGCCAGAACAGATTGAAGACAAGAGATTCGTACAGGAAGTAAAGGGAACCAAGGTGACATTCACTACTTTTATTGACAATCTTCCAAAAGAATTCAGAGCTGAAGAAGTGCCTACCGAAGAAGAAATAGCCAATTTCGCAAGAGCCTGGGGAAGAGACTCCATAAACAAGTACAACTATGACGGAATGGATATTGACTACGAACCCGGTTTCGGTGCTTCAGGGCCATTGGTAGGACATGACAACAAACTCTTCACGACTCTGATCAAGGAACTTGGAAAGTACCTCGGTCCTAAGTCAGGCACAGGGAAACTCCTTATAATAGATGGTGTACCTTACGCTGTAGATCCTTCTGTATCAGAATATTTTGACTATGGAATCGTACAGGCTTATGCTTCCAGCGGATACACGGACCTACAGGACAGGTTCAACAATGCATTTAACAAAGGATGGAAGCCTGAGCAGTATATTTTTGCCGAGAACTTCGAGTCATACTGGAAGACAGGCGGAGTAAACCACACATGCCGTGACGGACAAAGGGTCAACTCTCTTCTCGGAATGGCCAGATTCAACCCGGAGCAGGGATTCTGCGCCGGCTTCGGAGCATACCACATGGAATATGAATACGCACAGTCATCTATGCCTTACATGTATATGAGTAAAGGCATTCAAGATGTCAATCCTGCCGGCTCAGCCCTTATGGTATCCCTTGACAACTCCGGAGTTTCCAGATACTCCCTGCTTGTAGAAGATGACGGAAGCATAAGCGGTTCAGTGGATTTTACTCTGAAAGTAAACTTTGCACGCCCAGTCCCTGCTGATGTTGAATTCCAGATTTTACCGGACAACTCGATGGTAGAGAAGTTCAACTCTGAAAACAGTACCGAATACAGAGCTATTGAAGAATCCAGAATATCTGTAAAACCAGTACACGCCGCAAAAGGAGAATTTGCCTCGACAGGAGGTGAACTGACTTTGGACACAAAAGGACTTGAAGAAGGACATTATCTGCTTCCTTTGACAGTAAATCTTCCTGAAGAAAGCATATATACTTCGAAAGAGCCTCTTGTAAAATATGTGGTCATAAGTTTGGGATCCGTAAATATCAGACCGGATGCAACGGAAGTAACCGGTACCAAGATAGATCCGGTTTCTTCATGGACCATAAACTGCTATCAGGGCGATGCGCTTTCCGGCGCTACCGGAGTATGGAACTGCGACTCTGACGAGCAGAAAGCAGCAATGTTCGACGGAAAACTTGATGAAAAAAGCTGGTACGCAAATTCTGCAGGATTCAGCTGGGGCAACGGAGGAAATTTCGTTGTCAGGCTGGACAAACCATACGAAATCAACGGTTTCCGCTGGCATACATACTACCAGGACTGCAATCCTCAAATATTGGATATCCAGTATGGCAAAGACGGAAAGAACTGGACAAGCCTTCTGAACGGCACTGCATTCGTGCCTAAAATGACAGACAGCTGGAAAATATTCCAGATGGCAAAACCTGTAACTGCAACATACATAAGGGTAATAGTCGGTCCTCTGTCTCAAGGAGGCTTTACCAGCATGAATGAAATAGAATTATATGCACCTGCCAAATAGTACAGATAAAATTTATTGAAATGAAAAACTTCAACATAATATTTACATCAGGACTCGTATCACTGGCTGCAATTGCGTCATGTACAAATCCTGTAGAGCCTTATGATGCCGTTTATATCACAGAGGCCCAGAAAAACGTTGACAAGACACTTACAGTTGACACACCTCCGGCTTTGACTACATTTACCGTATCCTCTTCTGTAAAAGCCAATGAAGATGTGACTGTAGAACTTGAAGTACGTCCGGACATGCTGGAGACGTACAACAGAAAATATGCAAAAAACTACAAGATGGCTCCAAAAGGTTCTTTCGAACTTTCATCTCTGTCTGCCGTAATCAAATCCGGATTTGCGATGTCTGACGAAATTGAGGTAAAAGTCACTTCGATTGACGGATTCGAAGAGGGAGCTACATACTGTATCCCTATAAGCATAAAGTCAGTATCATCCATGAAAGTACTTGAACCGTCCTCAACTCTTTATGTGGTACTGAAAACTCCAGTGATAAGCAAAGCCATATATCTGGGATCAAACAAGTATCTTATACCGGGATTCCAGGATGACGCAAACCTTTCTGCCGTACCGCAAGTGACTCTCGAAGCAAGAGTATATGTAAAGAAATTCTTCAACCGTGACCCGTACATAAGTTCAATAATGGGTATTGAAGGTGTATGCGGTGTCCGGTTCGGTGATGTGAAAGTTCCTATGAACTGTCTGCAGATATGTCATGACAGCTATCAGCCTGCCGCAACCCAGAACCTGTTCGATACTGACAAATGGTACCACGTAGCTGCAGTCTGGACTGGCTCTACCTGGGATATATACATTGACGGACTTTACATTACAGGAGCCACTACAGCCGGTGAAACCATCGATCTTTCCAGCGACAATTCCGGAGGGTTCTGGCTTGGCGCCTCATACGGAGGAGGAAGACCGCTTGATGGCTATATCGCCGAAGTCAGAGTGTGGACAAGAGCGTTGAGCCAATCAGAGATAGCAAACAATATGAATTATGTCAAACCTGACTCCGAAGGCCTGCTCGCATACTGGAGAATGAATGCTTATCAGGCAAGCGACAGAGGCGGATACGGAAATATGGTAATTGACGAAACCGGACACGGATATAATGCATACGGTGTAGTTACAGAACCTCAGATGATGGATACCAAATGGAACTGACAAGGTCAGTTATCGGTAATGATATTAAGAGGACGGCTAATTCAGTCGTCCTCTTTTGCCTAGGCAAATCTTATATCATACAAGCTCCTGTTTTCAGCGGCATCACATTAAGCAATAATGAAAATCGAGTAAAAGCATTATATTTGTATTATAGATGGCTAAACCATACACAATGGACCAAATCCGCGTTAAGAACTTTGCAGATACATTTTCTCGCCTGTTCCTTGAATCACGGAAATCATTTAATATCGCTTTTTCCTATGTGCACGAGAGGAATGCTGCGGAAGATATAGTTACAGACAGTTTCCTGTACCTATGGGAACACCGTAATGAGGTTGATTGGGAAAGCAACCTCAAAGGTTATCTGTATCTTGCAGTAAGGTCGAGATGCGTATCTTACCTGAGGAAACAGCAGAACCCGACCAACACGGAATCAGGAAGCAGTTCTGTTATTTCGTGGAAAATGGAAACATCACTGTCATCCCTTGAAGACGACAGTACCCTGTCCCGCATGCTCGGAGATGAAGCCAGAAACATTTATGCTGATGAATTATCAAGAATGCCTGAGCTCAGAAGAGCCGTTTTCCTCGCAAGCCGTGATGAAGGACTCACATATCAAGAAATTGCCTTGCGATATGGCATATCCGTCAGAAAAGTAACTTCAGAGATTCAGAAAGCACTCTGCAAACTTCGCATATCACTCAAAGACTATCTATGTCTGATTGTTTTTCTCAGTTGAGAGATTACACGACTTCACCGTTATCAGACATCACCGGTACCAGTACTCAAAGAAGTCTGTATTTCTTAATTTCCTTTTCAAGTATATGATGTACAGGGTGAACTGCCTTACTGGTTCCGGCAGACTTGAGCAGTTCTCTGAGATACCTTACATCAGATGAGTCTCCTGTAACAGTTCCAGCCAAAGAAACAAGACGGTCCATATTGTCCGCACACAGCCTTTCAAGAAGGGCATGAAAACCGGGACCATGATCCGGATGCTTCAAGTGACACAGTTCATGCAGGACAACATAATCGCACAACGGCTCAGGAAGCCTGAGAAGATTAAGATTCAGATTAATGTTACCTTTTGAAGAACAACTTCCCCAATTGGAAAGATTATGCTTGACAGCAAGATTATTGTAACGGAATCCATATCTGTCCGCAAAAAAAGCCAACTTCTTTGGCAGAAGGACGCGGGATTCATCACGCAAGATTCTGACAAGAGCCATGGACAACATAGAAGACAGATGGGCAGTCCCTTCCGGAGGCATTGCAGAAGAATACGTCACTGTCTTTCTTGTAACAGGTCTGTCAAGGCAAAGAAAAAGTCGCCCGGTAGCAGCGAGGTCTTCCAGTGGAACGACAGAAACTTTGGCCCTTTGAAGATTTCCGGATGATTTTTCTCGTAGAAAACAGATTTCCGAAAGCAATGTCCTTACTACAGTCCCGTCACCTATCACAGATACAGCTGTTCCAGCCCTTTCTGCAGCCGCTGTCTTTTTTCTCTGCTTTTCAACTGCTTCGAGCACCCACTTACGTTTTGACAGATAAAAATCCAGTCCTGCCTCGTATCTCATGAGAGCGGGCACTGTAACAGTTATCCCTCTGACAGGATGGATTCTTATATTGATTCGTCCAGCCCGTCCGCTCTTTACCAGCTTCACATCTCCTACATCCGGGTCCCTATATATTTTCTGCTCCACATCCATAATCTATTTTAATTGACTGCAAATATAAAAGCTGTTTAAAAAGTCTCAAAAACACCTGCAAAAATATCTCGTAAAATTTATGATGACAAAAATTGAAGCAGTTCCATACTTTTTTAAATATTTTGTATATTTATAGTCTGTTAAAACTATATCTCATATAGAATATTCCTGACAACAACTATAAACTAATTTAACTACTATGAAATTAAAACATTTGGTCAAAAAACTGGGATTGTTCGGCATAGCCGCAGCCAGTATTGTATCCACCTACAGTTGTGAAACAGAAAAGCCGGGCGGAAAAGATGAAAACATCCCTGAAATCTCTGTAAAACCTGGCAATATTACAGACAAAAGTGTAGAGGCTGTACTTGAATTCAAAAATTCAGAAAAGGTCGCCTGCGCACTTGTAAAAAATGAAGACGGATCCCCTGATGCAAAATGGATTTTTGATAACGGGCAGAGTGTTACGCCGGATGAAACCACTGTCAGCATGTCTTTTGCTGCTGAACCGGAAACAGAATACACATTATATGCAGCAAGCTATAAAGCCGGAGAATTCAGCAAAGTGAGCAGCATAGCTGTCACAACTCTTCCCGCTGTCAAAATGCTTTCATTCATAGACTCCGACAAGACTTCATTCACATATAAAGTAGAAGTAGAGCCAAATGTGACATACCGCCACTGCTACATAGAAGGATGGTACTTCGAATACGCACTTGCCCAGAATATGGAGACCGAAGGTGAGGAATTCGACATGTCAGTCTTCCTTTGGAACCTTCTGGCAGAGTACGGATACGACGCTGAAGGAACTCAGGAAATCACCTGGACTGCAGGAGACCCTGACCAGATGAGAG